>SXHM01000142.1 GCA_005773695.1 Bacteroidota bacterium | reverse complement strand
ACTACATTATAACTCTCAACTTCCACAAGATTATCTTTCAGGTAAGCACCAATATCATTAGCCGTTTGCTCAGGCGATTTTTTGCTGATGCCGGTAAAAGGAAAAACTACAATGGTGATATCGCCTTCAAAATCTTTACTTGTCTTTTGAAAGTTGATTCTGTTTTCGTCCGGCCTTTGGTTATAGAGTTTTTCAATTCCTTGAACTGTTACTTCTTTTAATTTTTCTTCGAGTGTCATATTCATCCTGTTTCTTTCTTCTTAACTCTTGCTTATTAATTAGTTTACACTCGTTAATTCGTTAGTTACTTTTCTTAAAATTTTAAAGGCATTTTCGGCCATGGTATTCTCTTTGTCAAGAGTTGGGTTTACTTCTACCATTTCAAAGCAGCAAACCTTTGGGCTACGCACTAAACGTGAAGTGAAGTTTTCTGCTTCACGTTCTGTTAAACCTCTGGCAACCGGTGTTCCGGTTCCTTTCGAAACGGAAGGATCCATGCTGTCCACATCAAATGAAATGTAAATATGGTCGCAATGACTAAGCATTTTAAGTATGTGCTCTGCTGAACGGCTGATGCCTTTCTCCCGTATTTCTTTCACCGAAAGTTGCTTGATTTTATATTTTTCAATCAAAAAATCTTCTTCCTCTTCCGTATCGCGCAATCCTACATATACAAGGTCATCATAATTAATCTTGGGACAAATACCACCTATATTTTTCAGTTTATTCCAGAACATAACCGTTTCATCAATCGGTTTATTTTTTCGGCATTCCATATTGTCTTCACCAAGTGAAAGTGCAACCGGCATTCCGTGCATATTGCCTGATGGCGTGGTGTAAGGCGAATGAATATCAGCATGGGCATCAATCCAGATAACACGTAATCGCTTATTCGGATAAGTCATTTTTATTGCTGCAATGGTGCCGCCTGCGGTGCTGTGGTCACCCGCAAGAATTAAGGGAAACTGTTTACGCTTTAATACTTTTCCTATTTCTTTACTTATACGCTGATAGAGTTTATAAAGAGCATTAATATGTTTTGCATTATGATTGATGATTGGCTCAAACAATTCCTTATTCTCATTTTTAATCTCAACCGACTTCAACTCCTGGAAATACAAACTGTGAAAATCCATTGCAGCAATTTTAATGGCATCAATACCAAGACTTGCGCCACGGGTTCCCGCTCCTATTTCTGATTTTAATTCTATGAGTTTAACGGATCGCATACAAGGACAAAGTTACACAAAGAAATCAGAGCTAAGATTCATTCATAAAGGTTATTTTTGCCATGACACAATAACAAAATGTCCCTCAAAATCCTTTTAGTTGAAGACGAAGAAAGTTTACTTGACATAATCAAGCTGAACCTGGAATTGGAAGGATATGATGTTACTGCGGTTAGCAACGGAAGGGTAGCTCTACATGAAATTCGGAGTAATCGTTTTGATTTGGTTATTCTGGATGTAATGCTACCCGAAATGGATGGTTTCAGCATTTGTCAGGCGGTGAGGTTAGATAATAATCCTGTCCCTGTTCTATTTCTTACGGCAAAAAACTCAAGTGAAGACCGTGTATTCGGATTAAAAATCGGTGGCGATGATTACCTTTCCAAACCGTTTAACCTTGAAGAACTTTTATTACGTGTGCAACTGCTGCTGAAAAGAAACTCAGGTCCAATAAACAAGCAGGATGATATTCTGAAATTCGGAAACTGCGAAGTTAATTTTATTACTTACGAAGTTAAAGGGCATGACGGCAAAAAACACCAAATCACCAAACGCGAGATTCTGCTACTAAAACTTCTTGCCGAAAGCAAAAATAAAGTTGTTGCCCGCGAGGAGATGTTAGAAAAGATTTGGGGCGAAGATGTTATTACTACCACCCGCACGATTGATAATTACATTGTTGCATTCCGCAAATACTTTGAACAGAATCCAAAAGAGCCAAAATACTTTCACTCAATAAGGGGAGTTGGTTATAGGTTTACACCTTAAATGAAACTCTTAGCTTTATAAAGCGCTTTCTCTAATCCTTTGGCTTCGGTGCCTCCGGCAGTTGCAAAGAAAGGTTGCCCGCCTCCCCCACCGTTAATCTCTTTGGCAAGTTCTTTTACAATGTTTCCGGCATGAAACTTTTTATCCTTAACAAGATTGTCGCTGAATGCTACAAAAAGCTGCGGCTTGCCCGAAACCTCTGCACCTAATACAATATAGGTATTGTCTTGTTGTTTCAGCTCAAAGCAAAGGTCTTTGATGGCAGCACCTGAGTCAATGTTTACTTTTTGAGCTATGAAGTTAATTCCGTTAACCGAAGTTGCTGCAGAAATCAATTCTGCTTTTAATGACCTGGCTTTTTCGCGATACAAAGCTTCTACCTGTTTTTGCAATTCTGAATTTTGTTCGCTCAGTTGCTGAACTGATTTAACAAGGTCAGCAGGATTTTTAAGCAACACATTTACCTCAGCAAGCAGTTTAAGTTTATTCTTAAAGAACTCCTCTGCTTTAACCGCACTTACAGCCTCTATCCTGCGAACACCTGCTGCAATAGCACTTTCCGAAGTTATTTTAAATACACCTATTTGTCCGGTCGCTTTCACATGTGTACCTCCGCAAAGCTCAATTGAGAAATTTTTGTCCATTGTAACAACGCGCACAATGTCGCCATACTTTTCACCGAACAAAGCCATTGCACCTGTTTTCTTAGCTTCATCAATCGGCATTTGTTTTATTTCAATGGCAATGTTTTCGCGTATTTTTTCATTTACAATGGTTTCAATCTTTTCTATTTCTTCATCGGTAACTTTTGCAAAATGTGAGAAGTCGAAACGCAGATACTCGTCATTTACTAATGAACCTTTTTGTTCCACATGTTTACCCAACACCTGTTTCATAGCAGCATGCAGCAGGTGCGTTGCGCTGTGGTTATTGGCAGTGAGTAAACGTTTATTAGTGTTTACACTCGCCTTAAAACTGCCTTCCATTTTCACCGGAAGTTTATCCGCAAAATGGATAATGAGGTTGTTTTCTTTCTTGGTGTCGGTAATAAAAATTGTATCGCTTCCGTTTTCAAGAACTCCTGTATCACCCACCTGTCCACCACTCTCGGCATAAAAAGGAGTTTTGTCAAACACCAACTGAAACTGCTCTTTGC
Organism: Bacteroidota bacterium; assembly: GCA_005773695.1. Next base: position 1,192 of record SXHM01000142.1, on the reverse strand, counting down.
CTTTGCTTTTTACTTTGCGGTATTTTGCAACCTGCACATCTGTTTCCAGAAAATCATAACCTATAAATTCCTCTTCAGGGATTTCATTCAGAACCACCCAGTCATCAGTATCAACTGTTGCTGCAGCCCGTGAACGGGTTTTCTGTTCCTGAAGATTTTCTTCAAAGACTTTCATATCCACTTCCAGTTTATTCTCTCGGGCAAGCAACTCTGTAAGGTCAATCGGGAAACCGAATGTATCAAACAACTCAAAAGCAAATTTACCATCAATAGTTGTTCCTTTTAGTGTTTTGCGGTATTCATCAAAACGAAGAATTCCGTTGCCTAATGTTTTAAGGAATGAGTTTTCTTCTTCCCTGATTACTTTGCTGATCAGGTCCTGCTGAGATTTCAACTCTGTAAAAGTCTCACCCATTTTTGCGGCCAATACAGGAACTAAATCACATAAAAAGGGATCTTTGAAATTTAAAAAGCTGTAGCCGTAGCGCACTGCTCTTCTTAATATTCTGCGGATAACATAACCGGCTTTATTATTAGAAGGCAGTTGCCCGTCAGCAACAGCAAAAGAAATGGCACGGATATGATCGGCAATAACGCGCATGGCAATGTCAGTTTTTATATCGCTGCTCTTGTATTCAATTGCTGATTTCTTTGATATTGAAGCAATAATATCCTGAAAAATATCGCTGTCATAATTACTCTGCTTGCCTTGCAAAACCATACACAAACGCTCAAAACCCATTCCGGTATCAACGTGCTGTGCAGGTAATTTCTCAAGTCTTCCGTCTGCCTTGCGGTTGAACTCCATGAATACGTTGTTCCAGATTTCAATCACATGCGGATGGCTTGCATTAACTAATGATTTCCCGTCAACCTTTTTACGCTCTGCTTCGCTGCGTATGTCAACATGAATTTCGGAACAAGGACCACATGGACCTGTATCGCCCATTTCCCAGAAGTTATCTTTCTTGTTTCCGTTAATAATGCGGTCTTCGGCAATAAGCTGTTTCCAGTAATTATAAGAATCGGTATCGTAATCCAGATTATCATCCTTGCTGCCTTCAAAAACAGTAACGTAAATGCGGTCTTTGTCAATCTTATATACTTCTGTCAATAATTCCCATGCCCAAGCTATTGCATCCTTTTTAAAGTAATCTCCAAAACTCCAGTTGCCCAACATCTCGAACATGGT
>SXHM01000141.1 GCA_005773695.1 Bacteroidota bacterium | reverse complement strand
ATCCACCTTATGAAAAGCCAGCATGGGCAGAATTTTTTCGTACAACAGTTCGTTGGAAAGGTAAACCTGGTAAGGGTTTCGGTGAATGTGAATAAACTTTGCATCGGGGTATAAATCCAGTATCTGCTTAATGCGTCCAGTGTTAGCAGGACTTTTTATTACCAGTGGCTTCTTGCCATATTTATAGCTTACCTTTTTAAGGAAATAATCTAGGTTGTTTTTCCAATTTTGTTCCGACTGCGGATTGTTGAACAATACGTATTTGTTAAAATATTCCTGCAGACGCTTTGGGAAAAAATAACCGGCAGCCAGCGATTCAACACCAATGGATGCCAGCGCAAACTCTTCTTCTTTGGGTAAATCGGCTCCCATTTTCAGGTTATCCATGGGGCGGTTTTCGGGCAAAGCGGCAGTCAAAATTGATTTAGAGAATTTTCCGCTGCTCAGAAAAATATGTGGCATCATCACTTCATATGTTGCGCAGTAGGCAAAGCGCGGGTCTTTGCTCAATAGATAATGCAGAAATGTAGTACCGCTGCGGTAATATCCCAAAATGAATAAAGGTTGCTTAACCTTTACGTCTTTTATTTTTTTATCATACTTCATCCGCTCGTAAATTCTTAACGGAGCAGATGAAAGAATATTGAACGTAATAAACAGCGCCTTAGGAATAAAGCGGGGGTCAATATCAAATTTATTGTCACGGTGCAGCCGATACCAGTTGCGAAGACCACTTCCAAAAGCAGCGTGTGAATTGATTTTAAGATAATCGGATGTGGTGAATTTTAAATTCATGGGCGGCAAAGGTAAACTTGTTCCTTATTAATAAATTTGCGCTTCTTGAAAAATATCCTTCAAATACTGGTATTATTGTTATTAAACCATTCTGCCTTTGCCCAGCAAATGCTTGTTACTGGTTTTGTGCGTGATAGTGTTTCGGGCGAGCCGCTGCCTTTTGCCAGTATCGTTTTTACAGGTTCAAAGACTGGAGCAGTTTCTGATAGTTCAGGTTTTTTCAAAATAGAGACCAATGAAACCTATAGTTCTGTTTCAGTTTCTATGATAGGCTTTCTCGCGAAAACAATTGCCATCAAACCTTCTCAAACACAAGAACTAAACATTCAACTTACATCTTATGATTATGATTTAGATGAAGTGGTCATCCTTCCTGGTGAAAATCCAGCATTTGAAATTCTTAGAAAAGTAATTGCTGCAAAACCGCAAAATAATCCTCAGGAATATGATGCCTATGAATATGAGGTGTATCATAAAGTGCAGTTCGATCTCAATCATTTTACTGAGAAGACCAAGCAAAACCTTTTGCTTAAACCCTGTGAGTGTATATGGGAAAATGCCGACACAACTGATAAGGGGGTTACCTATCTACCTTTGCTTTTTACTGAATCAATCTCTGATTATTACCACAGTAAATCACCCGAGGCAACAAAAGAGTTTGTGAAAGGGCGCAGGGCTGTGGGTCTAAAAGGCCCTAAAATAGTCCGCTTTGTGGAGGATATGTATATCTATCCCAATGTGTATGAAAACTTTGTGGTTATACTCGGTAAAAGCTTTCCGAGCCCCATCAATGACCGCTATAAAACCAATTACCGCTTTTATCTGGAAGACAGTTTGTTTGTAGATGGAATGCGTTGTTACAAAATTCGTTTTGTTCCCAAGGTGAAAAGTGATATTGCCTTTACGGGCGAAATGTTTATTCATGATACTTCTTTTGCAGTGAAACAGATTGATCTTGAATTCAGTATTGAGGCCAACGTGAATTATGTGCGTAATTACTGGATACGCCAGTATTTTGCTCCTGTTGACGGTAATCATTGGATGATCACCAAAAGTCAGGTGTTTGCTGATTTTACAGTGGTTGAAAATCAGGACGACCTAGCCGGTTTCTTTGGTCGCAATACTTCCGACTTCAGGAAAATTGCAGTTAACAGACCCAAGGAAGAAAAGTTCTATAAGGGAATAGATCGCATCCTTATTGCCGAAGATGCAGCTGAACAGTCAGAAGAGTTCTGGGACCTTGCGCGCAGACAAAAACTAACGGAAGAAGAAAAAGGAATTTTTACGATGATAGACACACTGGAATCATTGCCCAAATTCCGTGCGCTGAAAAACTCTGTCATTACTATTGCCTCAGGATGGCTGCCGTTTAAGAGTTTTGACATCGGTGATATTTATTCCTTTTACAGCTACAATAATCTGGAAGGTTCGCGTTTTAAATTGGGTTTTAGAAACGTTCGAGCCTTTGATGGCGCGCTTAAATTTAAAACCTATGCAGCCTACGGATTAAAAGATGAGCGTTGGAAATACTTAGTTGATGTTGAGTATGCTTTTGACCGCAAAGCCAATAAACGAAACAGCGTTGGTGCATCATGGAAACACGATATAGACCAGCCAGGACGCAGCGCTAATATTATTCCGCTCGACCATGTGTTGTCGTCCTTAATACGCACGCAGCAATTAGATAACCGTCTCTATGTTGATGAACAAAATCTGTTTTTGGAGCGACAGTGGTTTACCGGCTTCACAACACGAGCGGGTGTTTTCAGGAAAAATGTAGCCACCTCCGGCAGTTCAGAATTTGCTTTTCTGAATAATGACTCAACCATAATTGCAAACGATTACACACTGGGAGGAGTTAAAATCGGAGTTCGTTTTTCCAAAGGAGATAAAAACTTTTCAGCAAAATACGGTGATGGTTTAAAAGGAGTGCGGGTGCCAGAACATCCTGTCTTCTCTGCCGAGTATATTTACGGAATAAAAGGTTTGGGCGATAGTGATTTTGACATGCACCAGCTTAACTTACGACTTGAACATTCTGTGAGGATGAATAAACTTGGTTTTTTTCTTTACCGCATTGAAGCCGGAAAAACATGGGGAACGCTGCCTTATCCCTTTCTGCAAACACCCGTTGCTAACCAGTTGGTGCTGAATGATGATGTTGGTTTCAACCTGATGAACTACCTTGAGTTTGTTGCCGACCAAAGCGTTTCTTTGCAGGCCGAACACCATTTTGAAGGTCTGCTGTTTAACAGACTTCCGCTTATTAATAAACTGAAATGGCGTGAGTTTATCTTTGGTAAGATGTATTACGGAACGCTGACAGCCGCTAATAATGAGAAGATTTATAACTTTCCGGAAATTACCAAGACCATGAACCAACCTTATTACGAAGTGGGTTTTGGTATTGAAAATATTTTCAAAATATCGCGCATAGATTTTACATGGAGGTTAAATTATCTTGACAAGCCGGGTGAATCAATCTGGTATTTTATGGTTAAACCTTCGTTCTACTTTAAATTTTGATTTTTACCACTAAGGCACTAATAATCATTAAGAAAACTATATGCTATGAAAAACAAAAACCTTTTTCTGCTTTATGCACTGCTCTGCATCATTGAAATTGCAACTGAATATTTTCATGCAGATATGCTGCGCTATATAGTAAAGCCAACGTTGATGATAGCTCTTGCTATCTATTTCTATCAGGAAGCAAAGCCGGATATTTCCTCGTTTGCTAAGAAAATACTTGCTGCACTTGTTTTTTCGTGGGGAGGTGATGTATTCCTGATGTTTCCAGACTATTTCCTGCCCGGGCTGATTTCATTTTTGATTGCCCATGTTTTTTATATCCTTGCTTTTACAGAAAATGTTCATCGTGCTTCAGAAATAAGAAGTTCCGTGAATATTCTTTTGTTTGCCTTACCCTTTCTGTTTTTTTCTGCAGTATTGTTTTCTTTTTTGCTTCCCGATCTTGGTGAAATGATGATACCGGTTGGTGTTTATACCAGCGTAATTACCGTAATGGGAATTTCAGCTGCTATTCGTCCTCTAAGCGTGGGTAAACAAAGCTATGTCATGGTTTTAGCAGGTGCTGTAATTTTTATGCTCTCTGATTCAACCATTGCATTAAATAAATTTATGTATCACGGTGAACTTCCTTATGCCCGGATTGTTATAATGGTAACGTATCTTTTGGCGCAGTACTTGATTGTTCAGGGTAGCCTTAAATTTATCAGTTCACAAAATAATAAATAATGAAATCAATATTCAATCTTGCCATTATACTACTTGTATTCTCTGTGTCTGCCTGTTCGCAAACACCATCGCAGTCGGGAAAAAATCCAGCAGCAAGCACAAACGAAGACTGGAAAAAAGTGCTTACTCCCGAACAATATGCTGTTACCTGTGAAGGAAGCACCGAGCGTGCCTTCACGGGCAAGTACTGGAATAATCACGAGGACGGTATGTATAAATGTGTGCGTTGCGGGTATCAGCTTTTTTCGTCAGAAACCAAGTATGATTCAGGTTCGGGATGGCCAAGTTTTTATGATGTTGTGCCGGGAAGTAAGGTGAGTAAATCAACCGATAATGAAATAGGCTATCCGCGCACAGAAGTAAAATGTGCTAAGTGTGGCGCACACCTGGGGCATGTATTTGAAGATGGTCCCAACCCAACCGGATTGCGTTATTGCATTAACTCGGCTGCACTGGATTTTGAGAAAAAGTAATTCATGTGCCTGAACATTTTCGCTTACAAAGCTCATTCCGATTACAAACTAATTATCGCTGCCAACCGCGATGAGTTTTATGCGCGCAAAACAGCAGCAGCAGATTTCAGGAACGACAAACCATATCTGCTTGCCGGAAAAGATCTAGAGCAAGGCGGCACCTGGCTGGGAATAACCAAAACAGGAAAGTTTTCTTTTATCACCAATTACCGCGACCCGATATCATTTAATAAAGACGCACCATCACGCGGTGCATTGGTCAGTGATTATTTAAATGGTACTGCCAGTCCGGAAGCTTATCTGAAAGGTCTTGGAGATACAACACACTATAATGGATTTAATCTTTTTGCGGGCGACTTAAATGAGGTTTGTTATTTCTCTAACGTAGAGAATAGAATCAGAAAATTAGAGAATGGTTTTTACGGGGTTAGCAATGCGTTTTTAGATACTCCCTGGAAGAAATTGGTAACAGGTAAAAAAGCTGTTGAAGCAGTTATAAGTAAGAAAAACTTCAGCTCAGAGGATATATTTGCTGCATTATACAATGAACAAAAGGCGGATGACAGCGAGCTTCCGCAAACAGGTGTGCCTTATGAAATTGAGAAATTAATTTCTTCTATGTTTATTAAAAGCGAAACGTACGGGACAGTTTGTTCCACAATTGTTTTAATTGATAATCATAACCTTGTTCAGTTTTTTGAACGCACCCATAATCCTTTAAAGGAAAATAAGACGGTAAGTTTTGAGTTTGTGATTGAAACTTAAGTTGATAGGATGGATTACTTAAAACGAAATCATAATTGTTCTCAGACTAAGCAGAATAATTACAACTCCAACAATGAGCATCAGTGTGCGGTTATTTACTTTCTGGCATAAATAGGCTGCAAAGGGCGAGGCAATAACACCTCCTGTCATTAGTCCCACAACTACTATCCAGTTGTCGATGCCAAGTATAAATGTAAAGGTGCAAGCTCCTGCAAACGCAATAAAAAATTCAGCAAGGTTTACCGAGCCAATAGTATAGCGTGGGTTTCTTCCATTATATAAAAGACCCGAAACAACAACAGGTCCCCAGCCGCCACCACCGATTGAATCCAATAACCCTCCGGCAAAGGCAAGTGAAGTTATGTGTTTTGTTTTTTTCTTTTTTGCTTTGTTAAAAAGTGCTTTAAAAATAACCACCACGCCCATTAAAAACAGGTAAGCAGCTATATAAGGTTTTATCCTGTTGCCATCAATAGAACTAAGAAATACAGCACCAATTATTGCCCCAATAACACCCGGAATAACCAGACTACGAAATAATTTTTTGTTTACGTTTTTAAACTTCAGATGCGATAATCCTGATGCGCCTGTGGTGACCACTTCGGCAGCATGAACGCTTGCACTGGCTGATGCAGGAGGCAAACCCAGGCTGAGAAGAAATGTTGTAGAACTTATACCGTAAGCCATACCCAACGCACCGTCTATCATCTGGGCAAGAAATCCTACGAGCATGAACAGCAGAAAATCAGTCAGGTTAAAGTCTTTTATTAATTCATTAAGCGTTGCAGAATCACTGAACTCAGGTTGAAATTGAAGCGCAATGAGCAGGAATACTGAAATGATTAGTAACACAGAAACAGCAATAAGCACCCACTTGGTAAACGGGTGAACAATGCCTGCAAACAATAAATCTTTTACTTGGCGCATGTTTCTTAGGCTGCGAAGATAGAAAGTCTGCTTTTATATCCCGATCAACAAATGTATTTTTAGCGCGTGAAAAGAAGGATGTTAAGTCTCGGATTAGTTTTATTGTGCATAGTTAGTTCAAGTGCACAAGTCGACTCAGTTAAAGTGAAATCTAAAGCTTTGGATACGCTTGAAGCCCTGAAGTTTTTTGAAAGCAAAGGATTGAAAATTGATTCATGTGTAAATCAGAAACTATACTTTGAAATTTTCAAATGGCTTAATACACCTTACTGCTATGGTGGCGAAACAGGCAAAGGGATTGACTGCTCAGGGTTTTCCAATAAGATATATCAAACAGTTTATGGCAAAACGTGGAAGGCGGTTCGCGAGATATTTTTACTAAAGTTAAACCCATCAATATGAAAGTAGCAGAGAAAAGCGATTTGCTATTCTTTAAAATCTGGAAAGGAAAAATTTCGCATGTATGAATTTACCTTCAAGGACGAAAATTTGCTCATGCAACCACGTAGGCAGGCATTATAATCAGCGACCTAAATGAGGCTTATTACAAGAAATATTTTTTTAAGGCAGGTCGGATGAAGTTTTAATGTACCCCATTATAGGACTGAGATTTT
>SXHM01000140.1 GCA_005773695.1 Bacteroidota bacterium | reverse complement strand
TTGTTTTTTATGTTTTGCAAAGTTACACAATAATGTTGCCAAAAAAGTATTAATCTATTCGCACAATGTTCGCCCCGATTTTATTCAGCCTTTCGTCAATGTGCTGGTATCCGCGGTCAATCTGTTCAATATTATGAATAGTACTTTTTCCTTTAGCTGAAAGTGCTGCAATCAGAAGTGCGTTACCTGCACGAATATCTGGAGAGGTCATTTCAATTCCTTTAAGCGAATGTTTTTTGTCCATGCCTATAACTGTTGCCCGGTGGGGGTCGCAGAGAATAATCTGTACACCCATGTCAATCAGTTTGTCCACAAAAAACAATCTGCTTTCAAACATTTTCTGATGTATAAGAACGCTGCCTTTAGCTTGCGTAGCAACAACAAGTACAATACTTATTAAGTCAGGTGTGAAGCCTGGCCAGATAGCATCAGCAACGGTAAGAATGGATCCGTCAATAAAGGTGTCAATCTCATAATGTTCCTGAGCAGGAATGTAAATATCATCTCCTCTACGTTCTAATTTTATACCCAAACGTTTAAAGGTATCAGGAATAATTCCCAAATGTTCGTAACCAACATCTTTGATAGTTATTTCGCTTTGTGTCATAGCTGCAAGGCCAATGAAACTGCCTATTTCAATCATGTCGGGAAGCAATCGGTGTTTACATCCTGTCATTGAATCCACACCTTCAATGGATAACATATTGGAACCAATCCCTGAAATTTTTGCTCCCATGCTGTTCAGCATTTTGCAAAGTTGTTGCACGTAAGGTTCGCAAGCAGCATTATAAATAGTTGTTACTCCTTGTGCCATGACAGCAGCCATTACAATGTTTGCTGTCCCTGTTACAGAAGCTTCGTCCAGCAGCATGTAGCAACCTTGTAGCTTTTCAGCTTCTACTTTGTAAAATTTAGTAGCAGAATCATAAATGAATTTTGCACCCAGATTTTGAAATCCTATAAAGTGAGTGTCTAATCTTCTTCGTCCGATTTTATCACCACCAGGACTTGGAATGTACCCTTTGCCAAAACGTGCCAGAAGAGGACCAACAATCATAATAGAGCCCCGCAAACCTGACGCTAATTTTTTGAAAGAATCGGAATTCAAAAATTCCAGATTGACATCATCTGCCTGAAAAGTGAATTCTTCGTGTCCAGTTTTCTCCACTTTCACACCCAGTGCAGCCAATAATTCAATCAGTTTATTTACATCCCTGATGTCAGGAATATTGCTGATGGCAACTTTTTCGGGAGTAAGGAGAACTGCGCAGATAACCTGCAGTGCCTCGTTTTTCGCGCCTTGCGGAATTAATTCGCCTTTGAGACGAAGACCACCGGTTATTTCAAATCTACTCACGTTTCTTGTGTTTAAAGTTTAAATTTTTAAAAAGTCAAATTTTGTGGTGTGAAATAAATGAAAAAAATAATTGCTTATTCACTCAATTCAATAAAACAACTCACAGCATGATGGTCAGAAAGTTTTTCGGGCAAAACCCTGAAGCCTGATGAACTTATTGCAGGGCTATGCAATATATAGTCTATCCGGAAAGATGGTGCTTTGCCAATATAAGTATTTCCAAAACCATTTCCACTTTCAATAAATGCATCATCTAAACCATCTGATAAATTGTGATAGGTGTATGAAGCAGGTGTATCGTTGAAATCACCGCAAATTACAACTTCGTAAGGGCAGTTTTTTATGTGCTCAGAAATTATTTCAACCTGTTTTGCCCTTTTTTCAAAAGCTTCTTTCAATCGCCATATAATTCGTTTTCCTGAAATTAATGAGATATTATTTTCGTTTTTGTAGTTTTCCAACTGCTCCATAGTCTGGTAATCCTCAGATTTAAATTTCACCGATTGTAGATGGGCATTGTAAACACGAATAGTGTCTTCATTTATTTTCAGGTCAACATAAATGCAAAGGTTGCCATGACTTTTTTCAAATTCTATTACTCCTTTGTCAACAATAGGGTAGGAAGTGAATAATGCAATTCCCCACCAGGCTGTGTCTTTCATGGCTATATAATTATGCAGGTAATGCCTTTTTATACCTTCAATTTCTTTAAGAGAGTTGATGGTTGGAAAGTAGCCTGTGTTGTCATGAAAAAATTCCTGAACACAGAGGATTTGCGGTTTCTCCTCTTTCAGCAAAGCCATAATCTTGTCGCGTGTGTTGGTGTTTCCGCTCCAGTTATATAGATCAAATAGACGAACATTATAGCTTAAGATTTTGATTGCATTTTCGTTCGTTGTTTGTTCTTTGTTTCCAAAACTGTAGGAAGCAAGTATAAATTTATAGCCTATTGCAATCGTAATGAGCGAAACGAGAAACTGTAATTTGAACTGAACTGCCCAGTAAATTACAAACAGCACATTTATGATAAGAATAAACGGGTAAGCTAAACCAAAAAATGCAAGATACCAGGCTTTCTCAGGGCTTATAAAAGAAGCAAGGTAGGAGAGAAGTAACGCAAATTCAGCCAGCAGGTAAAAAAAAAATACAATCTTATTGAACAGCGAAAGGTTTTTCATTTACTTCTTTTCATTGCTCGCCTTAAACAGAATTTCTTTTTCTTTTTTAGTCAGACTTTCATAACCTGAAGAAGAAATTTTATCCAGGATTTCATCTATTTCTTCCTGCCTTATTTTTCTTTTCAGATTATACTCTTCATCACTTAAAGAACGCTTGTGGACCACTTTTATTTTAGACTTTTTGCGAAATAATTGTTTAACATAAAAAATAAGGTTGTTAAATCCTGACGATAAATCTTTTCCTTTCTTCATTTGCACAACAAATACATACCCGAATAAAGCACCTCCTAGATGCGAGAGATGACCTCCAGCATTATCAAAATAGGTTACACCGATCAAATCGAGAACAACAACAAAAAGGGCTATGTATTTTAATCTTACCGGACCAATCAGAAGAAGATGTAATACAAAATCAGGAACAAGCGTAGCAGCAGCCAGCACAATAGCCATAACTCCTGCACTTGCGCCTACCATAAAATCTGCTGGTGCATGTTGATGAAAAGTTGGAATAATTTGGTAGGTAGCAAGTGCCAAAAAGGCTCCGATTAATCCGCCATACATGTAAACTGCTAAAACTCTATTGCT
>SXHM01000139.1 GCA_005773695.1 Bacteroidota bacterium | reverse complement strand
GTCATTATCTGAAATAGAAAGTCATTTTTATAAAGCAGATAGAATTACTATTTATAGAACCCTGAAAACTTTCGAGGAAAAAGGTATTGTACATAGTATTCAAGACAATAACACAAGTAAATATATCTTATGTGACGATGGGTTCGATGAGAAAACTCATAAAGATTGGCATCTGCACTTCTACTGTAAAATTTGTAAACAGACAACCTGTAAAGAAGATTTTACAATACCACAGGAAAGGAATTATGAATTTAGAATTGACGAGATAAAACTATTTGGTAAGGGTATTTGCGAGAAGTGCTTAAAGGAGAGTTTGCAATAGCATTGCAGGCTCTCTATAATTAACTTTGATATTAAAAAGAAAGATATGGAACATAAACATAAATATGATGCACAAGGTAAACAGCTTTGTTGCACGGCACAAGAACAAAAAATATATACCGATGCCAACGCTAAAAAGCTATTGGGAAAGCATCACAACGAAGATGGTCACAATCACGAACACAGTGATGATGACGGTCACAATCACGGAAGTACCGATAAATCTACCTTTCAAATGTTTTTACCAGCCATTATCAGTTTTGCATTATTAATGATAGCCATCGCTTTCGATAATTGGTTTCTGCAATCTTGGTTCACAGGCTGTGTACGAATTGTTTGGTATGTTATAGCCTATATTCCTGTTGGGTTTCCCGTAATTAAAGAAGCTTTTGAAAGCATCAGAAAAGGCGATGTGTTTTCAGAATTTTTATTAATGAGCATTGCCACCATCGGAGCTTTTGCCATTGGCGAATATCCCGAAGGTGTAGCCGTAATGTTGTTTTATGCCGTTGGCGAAGTGTTTCAAACATTGGCGGTTACACGAGCCAAAGCGAATATTAAAACCTTGCTCGACCAACGTCCCGATGAAGTAACTGTTTTAGAAAATAACCAACCAAAAACCGTAAAAGCTGAAACCGTAAGTATCGGAAATATTATCCAATTAAAACCAGGAGAAAAATTAGGATTAGACGGCGAATTATTATCCGAAACAGCATCATTTAACACAGCTGCACTTACAGGCGAAAGCAAGCCCGACACGAAAACCAAAGGCGAAACCGTATTAGCAGGAATGATAAACCTAACAACCGTTGCACAGGTAAAAGTAACCACCGCTTACACAGACAGCAAGCTTTCAAAAATTTTAGAATTAGTACAAAATGCCACCGCTCAAAAAGCACCTACCGAATTATTCATCCGAAAATTTGCAAAAATCTACACCCCGATTGTAGTGCTTTTAGCATTATTAATTACAACAATTCCTTATTTTTTTGTAGATAATTATTTGTTTAGTCAATGGTTATACAGAGCCTTGGTATTCTTGGTAATTTCGTGCCCTTGTGCTTTGGTCATCAGTATTCCTTTGGGGTATTTTGGAGGAATTGGAGCCGCTTCCAAAAATGGAATTTTGTTTAAAGGAAGCAACTTTTTAGATGCCATTGCCGATATTAAAAACGTAGTGATGGACAAAACAGGTACAATGACCGAAGGCGTTTTCAAAGTTCAAGAAGTGGTATTAAAACCGGAATTTAATAAGGATGAAATTTTGAAAATGGTTAACGCTTTAGAAAGCCAAAGTACACATCCTGTTGCAACAGCTATACATCAATATGTAGGCGAAATTGATAGCACTATTAAATTAGAAAATACAGAAGAAATTGCCGGTCACGGTTTGAAATCCAGTGTAAACGGGAAAGAATTATTGGTAGGGAATTTGAAGTTGATGGATAAATTCAACATCAGTTATGATTTAGATCCGACTACAATTGTTTACACTTTAATTGCCATTGCTTACGATGGAAAATTTGCAGGCTACATTACCATTGCCGACAGCATAAAAGAAGATGCACAGTTAACAATTGACAAACTGAAAGCATTAGGCGTAAAAACCACAATGTTGAGCGGAGACAAAAGCACCGTAGTAAAATTTGTTGCCGATAAATTAGGAATTAATAATGCCTTTGGCGATTTATTACCCGAAGACAAAGTAAATAAAGTAAAAGAAATAAAAGCCCAAAACAAAACCGTAGCATTCGTAGGCGATGGCGTGAACGACGCACCAGTAGTAGCTTTGAGCGATGTAGGAATTGCAATGGGCGGTCTAGGAAGCGATGCCACCATAGAAACTGCCGATGTGGTTATTCAGGACGATAAGCCAAGCAAAATCCCAATGGCAATCAACATTGGTAAGCAAACTAAAAAAATTGTTTGGCAAAATATCATATTGGCATTTGCTGTAAAAGCAATCGTATTGGTTTTAGGAGCAGGTGGACTGGCCACAATGTGGGAAGCCGTTTTTGCTGATGTAGGTGTAGCATTGTTGGCTATTTTAAATGCTGTGAGGATACAGAGGATGAAGTTTTAAAAGATATAAAAAAGAATATAACTAATTTTAAGAATAATATTGTAGGTATACGTTGCTATCAATTTTAGTAGTGAGTTAAGAAGGTTATATAAGCGAAATGAAAGAGGTTAATTAAGCCTGAAAACTAAAATTCAGGCTTTAATACAACACCTTTCACACAAACTCCCCAATGTCAAAATCACTCAAATCACTTTTCCGCAAAGTGGAAGAACCGGCTTCCGTTTCAGATGAAAGGGTGCTATCCAAAAGCTCGGCTATTCTTCGGGAAGCATCTTCCATAGAATTTTCCAATAGGCTAAATAATTCGGTTCCCTGTATTTTTTGAACTATCGCTATCGCTGTTTCCTTTTGGGCTGTTTCCAATTCTTCTTTTTGGAGCAACACCCCCACGGAGTTTAGTTCTTCAAAGGTAACCCCTTGGGCAAAACCGTTATCACCACCAGATATTCCGTACCTGTTCCATTCTTCTTCCTCTTCCTCCAAATCAGGCATATTTCTGAAAACTTCGTCCAGCTCTTCCTGCGGAATTTGAACACTTACGTTTTCATTTTCGTCGTATTCAATGTCTAAATTAGCAAGGTTTATTTCATTTTCCTGAATTTGGCGTTCAGTGGCAGTGTTTGGCACTGAAAGGCGTTCTACAGGTTTGGGCTGTCCCATAATATCGGGTAAGTTCGGGTTGACTTTTTTATGCGGAGGGTCTTGTTTCGACCTTTTATGAATTACAATTTTATCCTGCAATAACAGGACAATGACTATGAGTAGGCATATCACAATTACTATTTCCATAGCTTATAGAATAGGTTTAAAATGTTCGTTGAAATAATCGGTAATATCTTCACCGTACTCCCTGAAATGATGTTCGAGAATGTTGTCAATGTAAGAGTAGAGCGTTGTTCTTTCTTCCCTTGTCAGTTGAACGATGCGGAGCAATCTTTCGTGGTATTCAGGGCGTATGTAAACGACCTTGCCGTTACGCCCCGATGGAAACCGATTGACCAAAAACGTTTCCTCATAGTCCACTTTTTTTGATGAACTGTTACGGGCTTTTTCCCTTGGCTTGGTTTCCTTTGGTACATCCTGCTTTTTGTTATTGCTCGGTGGAGCTACAAGCTCATCGCCGCTTATGATGTTCATAAGGTATTCCTCATCAACATTGGGCTTTTCAAAATCGTTGTTTTTGTTATTTGAAGCCATACTTTACTGTTTTTATAGATGAGTGATTTTTAAAAATTCCTCGACAAACAAATCCATTTTCGTTGCTTTCATCAACTGTGGTTCAGCAGGCAGCAAACTTGATCGGAACACATAACTGCCTGTGTCGTCTGTTTCCTTTCGGAAACGTTTGCTGTCCATTATTCTTGTTTCCATTATGGGCAGGTTGAGTTCTTTGATGACATTTTGATAAGCATCATACAATCCTGTTCTTTCCCTCCCGTCCACTTGGTTCCAAAATAGCCACATCTCTTGTTCGGGATTTCCCTCGTCCGTTTTGGGAAGTCCGAGAAAGGCTTTGGTAAAGCCCAATGTACTTTCCACTACCAAACGATCGGCAGTAATGGGCGAAAAGATAAAGTCCATTTTTTTCAAGGTAGTCAGTACGCCTTTGGTATTGGCTGTTCCGGGCAGGTCGAAGAAAACTACATCCGGTTCAACCGCAGATTGGATTGTATATTCCGATGCTTTATCCAAAGCCGTTTCAGCCTTGCATTTAATAATCGGGTACGCTTTTTTGTTGATGGTTTGAAACTGCTTCATTGCTGCCTTTTTATGGTAGTCGTTCTGCATTATGGTTCTCTTATCCCTTTCACGCATATTGGTCAGGCTGTGTTGTGGAAAGTCGCAGTCCATCACCAGTACATTAAAACCTAAACGGTAATGAAGCACACTTGCCAGCAAGGTGGTCATCGTGGATTTTCCCACACCGCCCTTTTGGGTGGAGAAGCTGATTTTTAAAGTTTTCTTTGTTGTTTCCATTATTTAAAAATTTATTGTTACACACTTTATCTGTTTTGCAGGATTGAATATTGGTTTGTCTGATTATAACCTCATTCCTATATTCCTGCATTCTCTTTTCGGTACTTTCCTGCACAGGTATTTGCTTTCATTTTTGTCTTGTTAGGTACATTCTTTGGCAAGTGGAAAAACTTGCAACAGGTAAATTGCTTTACCGCTTTTATGCTTTTACACTTTTATTGTTTTATGCTTTTAAAACCTTATGCTTTTATTCCAAACTACCTGTTTGCAAACCTGATTTTCTTCTTTGTTTAGATACATTTTTTATTACCTGCACTAAAATTATACGGCAAATAAAGCGATTGATTTAACCGCTGATTGAGCTGTGGCAGTGTTTGGCGTTCAAAGGCACTGTTTGGCACTACTATACAATACAATGCTTTCGTAAACAGGGCTTTACTTTGTACAAATATTTTTATTAACGGATTTATGCAAAAGTCTTTTTACAAAACGGAAGGTAACGGGAACGGCATCGAGCCGTTTTTCCCTGTTACATTTAATCCGTCCCGCAGGGCGGATTTTTGTGTTCAACAAAACACGGCAAGTTGTGTTTTGAGGCACTCGAAACCGAGTTAGTGCCTCAAAACAACTTGCCCTGCCGGGAGCTTAAAAAACCACTCCGAAGTCGAGGTTTTGTGTGAATTTAAAATGGATTAGTGATGAATGAGAATAATAACAGAAAACAAAATAAAGGCGGACGGAAGGCAAAAACCGACCCAAGTATCCACCGCCACGTCTTTCGTCTTACTGATGAAGAAAATGCCAAACTTTTATCGCTTTTTGAAGCATCGGGAATGCCAAATAAAGCAAAGTTTATCATTTCTCTTCTGTTTAATAAGGAAATGAAATCGGTTAAAATTGATAAAGGAACGGTTGATTTTTATATGCGGCTGACTTCATTTCACAGTCAATTTCGTTCCGTTGGTGTCAATTATAACCAGATTGTAAAGCTGTTGTACAAGAATTTTTCCGAGAAAAAAGCGGCTGCATTCCTTTTCAAATTGGAAAAACAGACAGCAGAAATGTCAATGTTGTGTCAAAAAATCATTCAGATAACCGAAGAATTTGAAGCAAAGAACCTGAAAAAATAGCAGTACAGATGATAGCAAAGATTGGCAGAAGCGGGAATTTATACGGTGCATTGGCGTACAATCAGCTCAAAGTAGAGAATGAAAACGGGAAAATTCTGTTCGCAAATAAGATAATCGAAACGCCAACTGGAGCATATACTGTTGCACAATTAGCACAATCTTTTGCACCTTACCTGATTGCCAACCGCAATACGGAAAAGCATACGTTGCATATTTCGCTCAACCCCGACCCGAAAGATAAGGTTAGCGATGACAGGTTTCGGCAAATGGCGAAAGAATATATGCAGGAAATGGGCTACGTCGAACAGCCTTTTGTAGTCTTTAAGCATACCGATATTGACCGTTTGCATATTCATATCGTATCGGTTTGTGTGGACGAGAACGGTAAAAAAATCTCTGACAAGTTTGAAAAAATGCGGTCTATGAATGTGTGCCGTGAACTCGAAAGGAAACACGGATTGATACCCGCGACCGATAAAGAACATAAGCAGAACGTCAAGATTTTCCGTCCGGTAGATTACAAAGCAGGCGATGTGAAAAGTCAGATTGCTTCGGTTGTCCGTCACCTGCCGAATTATTATAAATTTCAGACTTTGGGCGAATACAATGCCTTGCTTTCCCTGTTTAATGTTACCACCGAAAAAGTGGAGGGCGAATTGCAGGGACAGCTACGGCAGGGTTTACTTTACATTCCTTTAAATGAAAAAGGCGAAAGAGCCGGGCATCCGTTCAAGGCTTCGTTGTTTGGTAAAAATGCAGGGCTTCCGGCTTTGGAACTGCATTTTGCAAAATGCAAAGAGGATTTAAAAGACCACCCGACAAAACCTACCATTAAAGCTGCTGTTACCATTGCCCTGCAATCAACAAATGATGAGCAGGGTTTTAAAAAGCAGTTAGGCGAACAGGGCATTAATGTAGTGGTGCGTAGAAATGATACAGGACGTATTTACGGAATAACTTTTATAGACCACAATTCTAAAACGGTTTGGAACGGTTCACGCTTAGACAAGGAACTTTCTGCCAATACCTTTAATGATTATTGGAACAATAATATCAAACCGGAGATTAAAGAACCTGCCGTACAACCACCAAAAACATCCACATCAAATGATGCAGATCTTCCTGCGGAAGAACCTCATCATTTGTTCGACTTCCTGAATACTATTGAAAAACACGAAGACGGTTTGATTGAAGCCTTTGGAGGTTTGTTACCCGAAGCACAGGGCGATGATTACGAGGAACAGGATTTTGCTAACAAAATGAAGAAGAAGCGTAAACGCAAAAGAGGTCAGCAATAACATTCAGCCAAATACTGCCACGAACCGCCAAATACTACCATATCGGTATAGCCACTATATAGAGCCTTTAAATTCACGCCCGAACATTAAAACTAAAAACAATGCAGGGAGAAGACGATTTAAGAGGTTTAGCCAAAATAATGGCTTTTATGAGGGCAGTGAGTATTCTTTTGGTACTGATGCACCTTTATTGGTTTTGCTATGGTTTCTTTTTAGAACGTGGCTGGACGTTGGAAGTAATCAACAAAATATTAGGCAATTTCGACAGAACGGCGGGTTTATTTTCACATACCTTATATACTAAAGCATTTGCTTTGGTTTTGTTGGCTTTGAGTTGTTTGGGAACGAAGGGCGTAAAAAATGAGAAGATAACCTGGTCTAAAATATACGTGGCTTTGGGCGTTGGTTTTGTGCTGTTCTTTCTGAACACACCATTATTAAAACTTACTCCGGTAATAGGAACATTTCTGTATATCCTTACTATCTCGTTAGGTTATATTGCTTTGTTGATGGCAGGTGTATGGATGAGCCGATTACTCCGTACTAATCTGATGGACGATGTTTTCAATAATGAAAACGAGAGCTTTCAGCAGGAAACTAAGCTGATGGAAAACGAATATTCCATTAACCTGCCTACCAAATTTTACTACAAAGGCAAATGGAACAACGGTTGGATAAATATTGTAAATCCTTTCAGGGCATCAATCGTGTTGGGTACTCCGGGTTCGGGGAAATCGTATGCCATCGTAAACAATTACATCAAGCAGCAAATTGAGAAAGGCTTTAGTATGTACATCTATGATTTTAAGTTTGATGACCTTTCCACCATTGCCTACAATCATTTATTGAAGCATCGGGATAAGTACAAAGTCCAACCCAAATTTTACGTCATCAACTTTGACGACCCACGCAAGAGCCACCGTTGCAATCCACTCAATCCAGACTTTATGACGGATATATCTGATGCTTATGAAGCGGCTTATACCATAATGCTGAACCTCAATCGAAGCTGGATACAGAAGCAAGGGGATTTTTTCGTGGAAAGCCCAATTATCCTATTAGCTGCCATTATTTGGTATCTGAAAATCTATGAGGACGGTAAATATTGGACCTTCCCACACGCCATTGAATTGCTTAACAAAAAGTATTCAGACGTATTTACGATTTTAACTTCCTATCCCGATTTGGAAAACTACTTATCTCCGTTTATGGATGCGTGGCAATCCGGAGCACAAGACCAATTACAAGGACAGATTGCATCTGCAAAAATTCCTTTGTCAAGAATGATTAGCCCGCAGTTGTATTGGGTTATGACCGGCGATGATTTTACGCTTGACATCAACAACCCGAAAGAACCGAAAATTTTGTGCGTGGGTAATAATCCCGACCGCCAAAATATCTATTCCGCAGCTTTGGGTTTGTACAATTCAAGAATTGTAAAACTGATTAATAAAAAGGGACAGTTAAAAAGTTCCGTTATCATAGATGAGTTGCCCACTATTTATTTTAGAGGACTGGATAACCTTATCGCAACTGCCAGAAGTAATAAGGTGGCTGTATGTTTAGGATTTCAGGACTTTTCGCAATTAACAAGGGATTACGGCGACAAAGAGAGCAAGGTTATCCAAAATACGGTAGGTAATATTTTCAGTGGGCAGGTTGTAGGAGAAACGGCAAAAAGCCTTTCGGAACGTTTCGGAAAAGTATTGCAGAAACGCCAAAGTATGACGATTAATAGGAATGATAAATCTACCTCTATCTCCACACAGTTAGACAGCCTTATTCCGGCTTCAAAAATCTCAACACTTACACAGGGTATGTTTGTGGGTTCAGTTTCGGACAATTTTGATGAGCGTATTGAGCAAAAAATATTTCACGCTGAAATTGTAGTGGACAATGAAAAAGTTGCCGCAGAAACTAAAGTATATCAGAAGATACCGGAAATCTTATCTTTTGTAGATGAACACGGAGAAGATAAAATGAAACGGGAGATTGAAAGCAATTACCGTCAGATAAAATCGGATATTCTGCATATTGTTGAAAGCGAATTGGAACGTATCAAGAATGACCCCAATTTACAGCATTTGGTACAAAAGGAATAATCAATCAAGAAGTTAGACCAATCAACTTAAATCGTAAATTTGTTCATCAAGTTTGATATGAATATAAATGTGAGCAAGAAATAATTATGGCAACACTCTTTATTAAAAATATGGTATGCAATCGTTGTATTATGGTAGTACAAAACGAGCTGGATAAATTAGGATTAGATGTAAAAAACATTAATCTTGGGGAAGTAACTTTGGATAAAGAGCTTACAGCCGACGAAAAAAACAAAT
>SXHM01000138.1 GCA_005773695.1 Bacteroidota bacterium | reverse complement strand
TTACCTGTTGCATCTTCAACTTCGAGCCGCAAATCAAGCAAACGAAAATTGCTGATGTTGACGCAATTTATACCAATCAGTGCAGGAGGCACTGATTGTATGTTTGAATTATCGCGAAGAATTTTTGTGATGTTGCGGTTACTTTTTATCCAGGTTGTTACATCAAAACCACCTTCAATAGTAAGGTCGGCCTGCATTTGCAAAGGTGAGGTAATCGGATAATTGCCTTCTGCCATCCGAATTTTTTTGTTGGCAGGGCTAACCAATGTCAGTCCGTAATCTAATGAGGCAGGAACGGCTTTTGTGCCTGCTGCACCGCTGCCTGCTCCATTCGCAGAAACATAGATAACGCCACATTCCTGAGAAAAAATTAAACCCGATTGAAGTAATAAGAAGAGAAGGAAGAGTAAACTGCGCACCATTAAAATAGCCTTTATTAGTGATTGAAAGGGCTTACAAATTTAAAAAAGATTCAGCAGGTGCCGGAGGTTAATTATTGACTGTCACAAAATTTCTTCTGTCAAACACTTCCCATTCTGCAAATTAAATTACACATTTGCAATCATCATAAAATCCCAAATCCCCTTTTAATTATGAATTTCCGCACACTTTTAATGGCAGTACTGATTTGTTCAATAGCTGCTTGTGGTGAAAAAACATCACAAAAAATTACAGATTGGCAGGATATTGAAAAAGATATACAAACAAAATTTATCATGGCCGAAGATGGCGCTGTGATTGATATTCCCGAAGGGCATTACAAATTTAAAGGCAGTCTTTCATTAGAAGGAAAGAAAAATGTTACCATTAAAGGTGCAGGTTTGGATAAAACAATTCTTTCGTGGGAAGGACAAACAGAAGGTGCAGAAGGCTTTAAAATGAATAATTGTGAGAACCTTGTTATAACTGACCTTACCATACAAGACACAAAAGGTGATGGAATAAAAACACAAAAAATTAAACAAGCAACATTTAAAAATCTGAGAGTGGAGTGGACGGGCGAGCCTCAGGAAAAGAACGGGGCGTATGGTTTTTATCCTGTTGATTGCGATTCGGTGTTACTGGATAATTGTATTGCTATTGGAGCTTCCGATGCAGGTATTTATGTTGGCCAGTCACGCGGTGTGATTGTAAAAAATTGTGAAGCTTATCACAACGTTGCCGGAATTGAAATTGAAAATTGTATTCGTGCCGATGTGTTTGATTGCTATGCACATGAAAATACAGGAGGTTTACTGGTGTTTGATATGCCGGGATTAACACAAAGCGGTTCTAAAGTGCGCCTGTATCACAATAAATGTATAGAAAATAACTTCCGCAATTTTGCTCCTAAAGGTAATGTGGTTGGCGAGGTTCCTCCGGGTACAGGAGTTATGGTTATGGCAACTAAAGAGGTGGAAATTTTTGATAATACACTTGAAAATAATAAAACTATGGGCATTGCAATTGTGAGTTATAAATTAGTGCAGAAGCCATATGACGATCCAAAGTTTGACCCATATTCTAAAAGTGTTTGGGTTTATGATAATCGCATCAGCAGAAAAGCATTGAGTACTCCTGCGCTTGAATATGACCTGGGTAAATTACTGATGTATAAGTTTCCTGTAAACCGTCCCGATATTATTTTTGATGGATACCTTGATCCTGCATTGGAGCAGGCAAACGGCAATTACAAAGAGCCAAATATGATTTGTGTTGGAGATAATAACGGAGCAAAATTTGCAGTAATAGATGCTCCAAATGAATTCAAAAATCCTAACACTGACCGCACGCATTTTGATTGTTCAAAAACAAAACTTTCTCCGGTAACGCTGTAAATGAGGAGGTTTGCACTGTTTGTTTTTGTGATATCGGCTTTCTCTCTTGCTAATGCACAGAGTATAGACCCGAGCAAAATTGAAATCGTTCGCGATACCTTCGGAGTGCCGCATATTTTTGCAAAAACAGATGCTGAGGTTGCATATGGTTTAGCTTGGGCAACATTAGAAGACGATACAGCAAATGCTCAATTTCTCTTGCTTGCTGCCAAATCACAATTGGCAAGACATCTGGGTATTGAAGGCGCAAAAATAGATTACGCTGCACAATTAATGGGTGTAATTGATTTTGTGGAAGAGCACTATGAAAAAGATGTGCCCGAAGATTATAAACGAGTGTTGGAAGGTTATTGCGCAGGTGCAAATGCTTACACAAAAGCACATCCGAAAGAGTTGTATGTAAAAGAAAAATTCTTCAATGTGCGTCCGCAGGATGCTCTTGCGGGTTATATGCTTGGTCTGGCTTTGATGGGAGGTGTTGACGGAACTATCAACGATATTATTAACGGAAATATTCTTTCTCGAATTCCTGAAAATTTTGATGAAGGCGTAGGTTCAAACGCCATTGCATTTAGTCCAAAAATTACAACGGATGGAAATACATATTTGGATATTAATTCTCATCAGCCACTCGAAGGTTTGCTCTCATGGTACGAGGCACACATATGCAGCGAAGAAGGATGGAATATTACCGGTTCACTTTTTCATGGAGGCATTTCTGTTTTTCATGGCACAAATGAAAATTTAGGTTGGGCACATACTACAGGACATGTTGACGGTCTTGATGTTTACAAACTAACAATGCACCCCCGCAAAAAGAATTTTTACAAATTTGATGGAAAATGGATGAAGCTGGAAACTAAACGCGCTAAGCTTCGAGTGAAAATCGGCAAGAAAGAAAAGAAAGGTTTTATTCTTGCTATTGGGAAAAAATATTGGAAAAGTATTTACGGACCAACCCTGAAAACCAAGCATGGAACTTTTGCTTTCCGCATGCCAGCGCTGCTTACACTAAAAGCGGGTGAACAATGGTACCGCATGAACAAGGCAAAAAATTACAATGAGTTTATGAGTGCTTTAAAAATCCAGGGCATCGCTCATCAGAATGTAACGTATGCCGATAAAGAAAATAACATCATGTTAATTGCAAACGGATTATTTCCTGTCCGCAATTTAAATTACAACTGGAACATGGTGGTTCCGGGCGATACTTCTGCCACACTTTGGGATTCATATTATCCGGTTGAAGGTCTGGCAAACTTTATTAATCCCGATTGCGGTTATGTGTTTAATGTAAATAATTCTGCTTTTGACGGAACTGGAAAAGACTGCAATCTGGATGGCACGTGTTACAGTCCTACCATGGGTTATCAGCTTGAAGTAAATAACCGCAGTTTGCGTTTTTATGAACTGATGGAGCAATACAAAAATGTAAACTACGAAGATTTTAAACGCATAAAATTTGACCACACCTATCCGCAAAAACTAAAATTTCTCCGCGATTTTTCATTGGATGAATTTATGAATCTGGATGAAGAAAAATTCCCAGATATAGCCGATGCAATAAAAAAAATAAAAACTTTTGACCGCAGTGCAGACAGCCTGGATATGAATTTTTCAATTGTTTTGCTTTCGATGTGGAAGCTGTATGAAAATACTGGAGGAAAAGAAGACAGTTTACGCAAAAGCAAAGAATACAGAATAGAAATGGCTGTTAAAAGTATTCGCGAAGGGAAAGAGCATTTGATTAAAAACTTTGGCAGCATTGATATTCCACTTTCAAAAGTTCAGGTGCTTGAGCGTGGGGGAAAAGCATTAGCAATTAATGGCTGCCCTGATTGTATTCGTGCTGCGTATTCAAGTCCTATGCCTGACGGCCGCATGCGTCTTTGGATTGGAGATAGTTTTGTACAACTGGTAAAATTTACCAAAGCAGGACCTGAAATAGAGAGCATCCATTCTTATGGTGCATCAAGCCGCCCTTATAGCAAACATTACAACGACCAGATGGAATTGTTTGTGGCACAAAAACTAAAAAAACGTTCGCTCAATAAAGAGGAAGTTTACAAAAGTGCAGAGCGGATTTATCATCCCCAATAATTTTTTATTCCAGTAATGAAACATCACGCGATTCAAAAATCGACTTTTAAATTTTTGAGCGACTTATCTGAAAAGAATAACAGAGATTGGTTTAATGCAAATAAAGAAAAGTATCTTGAAGCAAATCAGAACATGATTTCTTTTGTTGATGATTTAATTAGGGAGATGAATAAGCACGATGTGTTGGAAAACGATTCGGGAAAGAAAAGTTTATATCGTATTTATAATGATGTTCGCTTCAGCAAAAATAAAGCACCTTACAATCCGCGTTTTGCTTTTGGTTTTCAGAGGGCAAGTAAGCTTCGCAGAGGAGGTTATTACTGCAATCTCAAACCAGGCAATAGTTTTCTTGCTTGTGGTTTTTTTTCACCAAACCCTGCCGACCTTAAAAGAATTCGTGAGGATATAGCTGTCAATTACCAAGACTGGAACAAAATATTAAAGCTGAAGAGTATCAAAGAAAATTTAGGAAAATTAACTGGCGACACAGTTGCAACTGCGCCACGCGGTTTTCAAACTAATCATCCTGCAATTGAGTTATTGCGCCAAAAACAATTTATTTTTCGTCATCAATTCACTGATAAGGAAGTGTTGTCAGATAATTTTGTTGCAGAGGTAAACCGCATTTTCAAATCAGTAAGACCTTATTTTGATTATATGAGTGAGGTGTTGACTACTAATGCTAACGGTGAATCGATAGTGTGATTCCTCAGCAGGTTAATGAATTATCTAAGCCTGAAGATTTATTTACTTTCTTCTTTCTTCTTCATCGGGCCTCGCTTATAAATAATAAGCCCCTGCAAAAAATTGCGCAAGAGTTGGTCACCACAGGCAACATAATTAGGATGGTCGTCTTTGCGAAACAGCGCACTTAACTCGCTTTTAGAGACGGTGAAATCTGCCAGTTTTAGGATATGAATAATATCATCGTCCTTTAGCTCAAGGGCTATGCGCAGTTTTTTAAGTATGTCGTTGTTGGTTAGCATCGATTTTTATTTTCCCGAAAATTCTTTCTTGATTCGCTTCATGTAGTTCGATGCGTATACAAAATCATTGATTTCCTGATTATCGGTGCGCAAAATTTCTTCGTTGCTGCCTTCCCACCATTTCTGGCCTTTGTAGATGAAAATAATGTTATCTCCAATTTCCATAACAGAGTTCATGTCGTGGGTAATTACAACGGTGGTGATATTAAACTCTTCGGTAATTTCTTTAATCAGGTTATCAATTACGATTGAAGTCTTCGGATCTAAACCAGAGTTAGGCTCATCGCAAAAAAGATATTTCGGATTCATAGCAATGGCGCGGGCAATAGCTACCCGCTTTTTCATTCCACCGCTAATTTCAGAAGGGTAGAGGTGGTTGCTGTTTACAAGGTTTACCCGAGCAAGACAAAAGTTAACGCGATCTAATTGCTCTTCGCTGCTCATCTCAGAAAATATGCTGAGGGGAAACATTACGTTTTGTTCCACCGTGAGCGAATCAAACAATGCACCGCCCTGAAAAAGCATTCCAAGCTCCTGACGTATTTTTTTCTTGTCTTTAAAATCCATGGAAAGAAAATCGCGCCCGTCAAATTCAACATGCCCCTCATCAACCGGCATTAAGCCAACCATGCATTTGGTTAAAACAGTTTTTCCGCTTCCGCTTTGTCCGA
>SXHM01000137.1 GCA_005773695.1 Bacteroidota bacterium | reverse complement strand
TTGATGTGGGTACTTATTCTGCACTTGAATTTTCTTTAGGTGTCGATTCGGCTTCTAATCATGCCGACCCAACACAGTGGGGAGCAACCCATCCTTTGTATATTAACGGCATCTATGCCAGCTATTGGGATTGGAGCAAAGGATATATATTTATGAAACTGGAAGGCTATGTAGATACAACATCTGCAGCCAACGGAACAGCTTCAACCGGTTTTGCATACCACTTAGGAAATGACGAAATGCTCAGAAATATAACTATCTCCATTAATAAATCTATTGAAGGAAATGAAGATGCGATTGAACTAAATGTGGATTTTACAAAACTTCTTGAAGATTTGGATTTGCAAAACGAATTTCAAACACATTCTGTTGTAGACGACCCTGTGTCAGCAAAAATTGCAAACAAAGCGCAGGAAGCTATTACCCTTAAGCCTTAAGGAAATTCTCTACTATCTCCAACCCGTGCTCGGTCAATATCGATTCGGGATGAAATTGCACACCGTAAACTTCATAGGTTTTATGTTGAAAGGCCATTACAAAATCATGTTCGTCAGTTGCGGTCAACCTTAAGCAATCAGGTAAATCCTGTTTCTTTACAGCCCATGAATGGTAGCGCCCGCAATTGAATTCTTTTGGCAAACCTTTAAAAAGTATGTCAGAAGAATCAACGATAATTGTTTTACGCGCCACACCATGCAACACCTGATTCATGTTTACAAGTTTTCCGCCAAAGGCCTCGGCTATTGCCTGATGCCCGAGGCAAACTCCTAATATTTTTTTGGTTGGCGAATAACGTTTTATCAGTTCGGGCATAATACCTGCATCCTTTGGTAAACCTGGGCCGGGCGAGAGAATGATGATATCGTACTTATCAACCTCATCAAGGCTTATGGCATCATTACGATACACTTCAATAACATCACAAAACTGTTCGGCATAGTGAACAAGGTTGTATGTAAATGAATCGTAATTGTCGAGAATGAGGGTTTTCATCTATTTTAGCAGCGCAAATGTATATATCCCATGAATAAGAAAATCATCACCACCGATAAAGCTCCTGCACCAATAGGACCTTACAGTCAGGCTGTAATGGTAAACAATATGCTTTACGTTTCCGGACAAATAGCCATTAACCCTGCAAACGGTCAATTAGTATTAGACAATATTATTGAAGAAACCCAGCAGGTAATGAATAACCTGAAAGCCATTCTGGAAGCAGCCGGTATAGATTTTAGTAATGTAATAAAGTCCACTATCTTTCTGAAAGATATGAACCAGTTTGCTTCCGTAAACGAAGTTTATGGTGCATTCTTTAAAAGCGATTTCCCTGCCCGTGAAACAGTGCAGGTAGCTGCATTGCCTAAGTTTGTAAATGTGGAGATTTCGGTGGTGGCAGCAGTTTAACTACCACTCCCTGCCGGTCCATTTTTTATAATTCTCTTTCTGCTCGTTAGAAGCATCGCGCAATTTTGACGGCCAGTAGGTGCGGTAATAACGCTCATTTGAAGGTGTAAGAGCAACCGCTTTGGTTTCGGAAGCGCGCAATACGGAAAGCGTTACAGTTTCTTCTTCAAAGTATTTCAACCATTCTTTCAGGTTGTTGAGTAACTTAATTCCATTTACGGCAACCAGTTCGT
This sequence comes from Bacteroidota bacterium, assembly GCA_005773695.1. The sequence goes on along the minus strand of SXHM01000137.1, from coordinate 1,993 downwards.
CACCTTCTGAAAGGCCTGCCCTGTCGGCAATGGAGTTGGGAGCAACTTCTGTTATCATCAGCGCACCGCTGCGTTTGTTTTCAGCTTTAAATCCGAAGCGGTTTTCAAAATAAAACTTGGAACGGCTGTCTTTTATTTCTAAACCTACATATGCAAACACTTCCCGCAAAAGCGGCTCATAGTTTTGGGTGCCGTTATAAAATAAATCAAAGAAATCAGCATCGCCTCCCGACCACACTTTTTTGGAGTTGGTAGCACCTGCAACGGTTTCAATTGCTTTTTTGTAATCATCTTCCGTGTACCCAATTCCTTTCTTGCCGAAGTCATTATACAATTTACGCATTACATCGTCCATTGAAAAGTCATTTCCTGTTTGCCTGCGTATAAGCAAGTCCAACATCAGTGCGCACAGCGCACCTTCATTATAAATAGAAACCTTGCGGTGAGGAATTCCTTTTTCGTAGCCATCGAGCCAGGTATCAAACGAAGAAGCACCAACCGAAAGGTTTAATCTTCCGTAGTTGTGAAAATACTTTTGCAGCAACAGATGCAGATTGCGATTAAACTCATATTCGCTTACTGCACCTGAACGGAACAACATCAGATCACCGTAATAGGTGGTAACTCCTTCGGCAACATAACCCAGTTTACTGTAATTCTCTTTTGAATAATCATACGGCTGCATTTCAGCAGGGCGAATAGCCTTCACATTCCATGCATGAAAAAGCTCATGGCTGCTGATGCCGAGGAATTCCCAATACATCTGCTCTTTCATTAAATCATAAGAAGGTCCTAGTGCAATCACCGTGCTGTTCTGATGCTCAACTCCGTGGTATAATTGGAAAGGCGCAACCTGAAACAGGAAATGATATTCGTTGAAAGGAAACTCGCCAAACACATTTAACTGTGCAGCTATAAACTTGCGGTAATGGCTTTCTATCTTTTCAAAGTCAGGTTGGCATTCACCCTGAAACCAAAGATGAAAGTCTGTATTCTCTTCTTTAAAAACATGATGTTTTAATGACGGGCTTGCAATAAAGGGACTGTCGGCCAAAACGTGATAGTTCTCTGCTGTTAAAACCTCGCCCGATTTTGAAAGCGAACATGCAATTTGATAATTCTTAGACACCCTAACTTCCACCTCACACTTCTCCCCTTCTCTGCCGGGCACATACAGCAAACAATTTACAGGGTTTAAATACAACTGTTGTTCATTCAGAAAGCTAGAACCGGCATCCAGCACATTCGCATAGTATTCATACTTCACATGAACTTGCTTTGATCCTTCTGTTTTTACATGCCAGCAATCTTTTGTAGTTTTCTCAAACGACAAAGCATTTCCTTTTTCATCATTCACGTCAAAGGCACGAACATTCTTTGCAAAATTCTGCAAGGTATATCTGCCGGGGCGCCACGAAGGTAATTGCAATATCATTGTATTGTTTGCACCAACAGGAACAATAAATTCTATCTGTATAAAATGGCGATGTGGATTTTCGCAGGAAATAATATAACGCATAGGAGGGCGAAGATAGATAAGAACTTAAAAGAGTGAAATAGTTATTCATTTTAAAATTGTATTAAGAACTGATAGAAATCATTCAATATTTCGATTCATATTATACATTTGCTGCCTCATTCAAAAAAACAAAAAACATGTCAGGAAGTAAAATCACAGTAAACAATGGAGTTCTTAATGTACCCAACAACCCGGTAATACCTTTTATTGAAGGCGATGGAATTGGCGCAGATATCTGGGCAGCATCGGTTCGCGTATTTGATGCAGCCGTTGAAAAAGCCTACGGAGGAACCAAGAAAGTAGAATGGAAAGAAATTCTTGCAGGCGAAAAAGCTTTTAACCAAACAGGCGAATGGTTGCCTAAAGAAACCATTGAAGCTGTTCGTGAATATATTATTGCAATTAAAGGCCCGTTAACAACACCTGTTGGCGGTGGTATCCGCTCGCTGAATGTGGCTATCCGTCAGGAGTTGG
>SXHM01000013.1 GCA_005773695.1 Bacteroidota bacterium | reverse complement strand
TTGCTTTTTTTCGGATTGGGTTTTCTTGTTAACTATTCACACAAAGTAATTTCAGGTGAATGGAACTTGAAAAGCATCTTCTGGATTTTGTTTTCCATTGTGCTACTGACACTAACTAAGTTCTATGTTGCTATAGCTGTAATTCCTGCATTGGTTGCCAATTACTGGATTGAGAAAACAGGTAATAGAAATGTGCTGCTGAAATACATTACTTCTTACCTGCTTTTATTTTCAATAGGACTTTTTGCAACCAACTCACTACAAGTTCTGGTTCAGAAGCAGAAGGATTTTATCAACCTTGCCAATGGCGGGACTTACCTGCAACGCATCACTGCCGAAAAAACAGATACTGTTTATATTGCTTCGGGCTTGCATGAGCAAATGGATATTAACAAAAAAAACAAAAAAGTAGAAATTATCGGAAAGATTGATTACTGCAAAGTCTGGACAAATGGAAAACTTGGAGAAGAAACAGAATTTGTAGGCTCTAAAAACTTTATAGAAACAGAATATCGCCTCTTAATCGATTATGGAAAAACTGGCAGTACAATAGAAATACAAAAGTTGGAACCCAACATACTAAGTTTCCTGAAAGCCACACCCAAAGCAGTTTACAATACTTTTTTTCGTCCATTTTTTCTCGAGTCATTTTCTCCTTTTATTTTTTTAGCAGGCTTTGAAAATCTATTCATCATTTTACTAACTATAGTTGCAATCCTGTTTGCGGATAAGAATGCATTGAATGAAAAACTGTTCTGGTTGTGCGTGTTCTTTACACTAGTAATTTTTGCTTTGACAGGCTTGATAACACCAGTCATTGGTGCCATTGTACGTTATAAAATTGCTGCACTGCCGCTATTATTAATTGCTCTTTTTATGTTGATTGATAAAAACAAACTCACGAAGAAACTTCCTTATTTTCGCAAAGTTTTTAAGGATTAAATAGGGCTGATATTATTCAACTTCTTCCAGATTCCGTTGCCAACCAGATTGCTGCAGGTGAGGTTATACAACGCCCTGCATCGGTGGTTAAAGAGTTGTTGGAAAATTCTGTCGATGCCGGCAGTTCATACATTCAACTGATTATAAAAGAAGCAGGAAGAACACTCATACAGGCAATTGACAATGGTTGCGGAATGAGTGACACCGATGCACGCATGTGTTTTGAGCGCCATGCTACTTCCAAAATCCGTGAGGCAAATGATTTATTTGCAATCCGAACCAAAGGATTTCGTGGTGAGGCAATGGCATCCATTGCTGCTATTGCACATGTGGAAATGAAAACCCGTTTGCATGATCAGGAGTTGGGAACGCGAATAGACATTGAAGGGTCGGAAGTTAAACGACAGGAGCTTTTCCATTGTCCACCGGGTACAAGCATTGCGGTAAAAAATTTATTTTACAATGTCCCTGCACGTAGAAATTTTCTGAAATCAAACAGCGTTGAAACCAAACATATTATTGAGGAATTTCAGCGCCTGACATTGGCGCATCCTGAAGTCGGTTTCAGCATGCACAATGATGGCAAAGAAGTTTTTCACTTGAAAGCAGGAAGCATCCGCCAACGGATTGTGGAAATATTCGGCAATCCGATTAACGAAAAACTGGTTCCTCTGGAAGAAGAAACAAGCATCATTAAAATCAATGGATTTATTGGAAAACCTGAATACGCAAGAAAAACTCGAGGCGAACAATATTTTTTCGTCAACAATCGCTTTATTAAAAGTCCTTACCTGCATCATGCAGTTCAGAGTGCTTTTAATGATTTACTGAACTCCGACAGTTTTCCATCTTACTTTCTATATTTTGATGTAAAGCCTGATTTTATTGACATCAACATTCATCCAACAAAAACAGAAATAAAGTTTGAAGACGAAAAATCAGTTTACGCAATTCTACGTTCTGCGGTAAAACTTTCTTTGGGTAAGTTCAATATTGCACCTACTATTGATTTTGAAATGGAGGCAAGCATGGATATTCCACCACCGCCCAAAAACATGACGCTTATTCAGCCCGAAATAAAATTCAATAAAGATTACAATCCATTTAAGATTGAAAAAAACTCTGCTTCTGGAAGAACAAAAGACAAAATTCTGGAACGCAGCAAACGTGATGATTGGCGGAAACTGTATGAAGACATTGACAGACATGCAAAACCGGAAGTTGAAAGTGAAATAGAACTAAAGAGAATTATTCCTGAAGACGAACAGGAGAAATTACAGGTAAAAAAACAGCATTATCAACTACATAACCGTTATATTATTTCGCACATTAAATCGGGAATGATGCTGATTGATCAGCACCGCGCCCATGAAAGGATATTGTATGAAAACTTTCTGGCTTCACTGGAAGTGGGTGTAAGTATTAATCAGCAACATTTATTTCCGCACGAACTTGCATTTTCTCCGGCAGATTTCAACCTTTTACTTGAAATGGAAGAAGACCTGCGCAACCTTGGAATCAGTTTGCGACAGATTGGGAAAAACACTTTTGCTGTAGATGGTGTAGCATCACATTTTCCATCCGATAATATTCCGCAATTACTAGATGATATGCTTGAATTTTTCAAAAACGAATTTTCAGAAAGCCGCAACAGGCATGATGCACTTGCCAAATCATTAGCACGTAAGTCAGCTATAAAATATGGCAAGGTACTGAGCGCTGAAGAAATGAATGATTTAGTTGACAAACTTTTTGCCTGCAAAATGCCCTACTATTCTCCGAACGGAAAACCAGTTATTACAAAATTATCTCTTGACGATTTAGAAAAGAAATTTCAGAAATGAGTTATAATCAATATCGCCCATCAGGTTTCAGTATACTTCCGCCCGTTGTAAAAAATCTGTTAATAATTAATGGCTTGTTTTTTCTAGCAACTATTACGTTAACCCAATTTGATTTGATTGAAATTTTAGGTTTGCATCCATTCGAGTCACAATTATTCCGACCTTATCAACTGGTTACACACTTTTTTATGCATGGAGGATTGATGCACATTTTCTCCAATATGCTTGCATTGTGGATGTTTGGAAATGCACTTGAAAATTACTGGGGTGGAAAACGCTTTCTGATTTATTACTTATTTACAGGTTTAGGCGCAGCAGCTTTGCATCTTGGCATCATTGAATTTCAAATACACAGTCTGCTTTCTGAAATTTCA
>SXHM01000136.1 GCA_005773695.1 Bacteroidota bacterium | reverse complement strand
TCTCGCCGCGCTCCTCGAGGGCCTCGGACTGCGTGATCGGCACGGTGCAAAGCTTTCAAATAGCTTGTAAAATTGCTGTGACAACCATCCACAGCACTCATGTTCACAACAGTTAATGTGGGCTTGAACCAATTCAACACTTCGCAGGTGTAACCAATAGTCATGAGATCACCATTATCTGCTACCGGAGGAAACGCGATAGCTCCCGCCTGTGATTTCTCAAACATTGTTTTCATAAACAGTTTAATGTCCTGTTTTTCTTCATCGGTGTTATGAATACCTTCAAGAGTTGCACCTGCGTTCACAAAACTCTGGTCAAGAAAATATTTCATCTGATAAATCGATGAAAGCTCTTCGTCCGGATGGTAAATTTTTGCATTGGAAAGATGTTCTACACCTTGTCCGCCAAAGGTAACTGTGGGCGCAAGAAAATTTGCACCGTATTGCGCACCGTATTCCGGATAGGTGCTGTAATTCAGTAGTGGCGTTGAGTTTCCGATACCGTTACCCACAAACCAAACTTTTGAAGCTGGCGCTCCCAAATACCTCCTTGTATATTCGAAAACAGTGGGGTTCACGGGCTTTTGTTTTAGACCCTGCGACACCAAAGTGTTTCCCTGTAACAACGCATTCAATCCACCATAGTGTCCGGGTGAAGAACTTTTAACTTCGGGGAAAAGTATACCCTGTTGTTGCAACGTTTGAGAAAGTATGGAAGGGATTGGTGTATCGCCTTCCAGCACACCATTTGTTCCGTAAACAATTTTTTGTGTGGGAGCCTGACCATTCAGCATATTGGACATGATGTTGCCGGGAATATTTATTTCCTGACTGCGCTCCAGATATCCCTGCAAAACAGATTCCTGCTGCCGAACACCGCCAGCAAACATCACGTAAACAACGTGTTCTGCCATCTGTGAACCCGAAGCGGCAAACAATCTTCCTGAAGGCAGAATATAGGGTGCAGCAAAGGCACCTGCTGTTGCTGCGGCTGCTTTTTTAATAAATGCTCTGCGCTTCATCATGCGTTAATAAAATTGATATTCGTTTGATAAAGCGAATGAAAAGTAAATGTGTTCGGGTGTAATATCGGGATGTGAAAGAATATAGTTTTTAAACCAGGTGCGTTCGGCTTCCGATATTTCACGCACATAAAATCGGTGATAGGTTTCGCGCAGAAAACCGTCAATATCTGTGCGCATCAGCGAATCGCTGGGAAGAATAATTTCAGGGCGGTTCATAAAATTGCTGATAACCACTTCGTGAACTAAATCTTTGTCGCCCACCGATTCAATACAATTTGTTATTTCAACCAATTTATTAGATGAAAGCGCAGTCTGGAAAAGGTTTGCATACAGAATGGAAACATATTGTGCATCGGTTTTAACTTTAGTTTTTCCAGCGTTAGGAGGTTGAATGTTTATCTGGTTTACTTCGTATTGCGGGTCTTCTTTTTTGCAGGAGGTTGCATATAATACAATACTGATCAGTAAAATGAGATTGCTTCGCTTCACTCGCAATGACAGGGAATTAAAAATGCGCATATTCATCGGTTATCATTATTTCCTGTTGAACCAAAGGGAGATTTTCAGTAAGCACTAAATCTTCTATTAGCCTTGATGTTTCATCCGTTTCAGGGAAGCGTGCAAGCAAATTGCGGTATTCAAAAATAATCAGTCCTTCGTAAAATTCATCAGACGAAACAAGTATGTTTAAATAATCAGACTTGTTTTGTCCGGGCTGACCGAGCAAAATTCCTGATGTGTTTGTTTCTATCATATTATATCCGGTATAAAATTCATAATCGGTTGGAAAACGAAAAAACAGATTGTCAAACGAGGCATTAATGAAGTTAAATGTATTCATGTTGATAATGTCATAAATTCCGTTGAACATCATTCTGCGATAGACTTCTTTAATGGTAATCAGGCTGTCGCGGAATTGCCACTCGGCATCTAAAAGATCCTGATACTTTTTCAATTCCTGTTTTCCGTTTGTCATGCCTACATAGTTTTCATTCAGTGAATCCACATAGATACTGAATGAAAGCGGCCCCATTTGCTCACCAATCTGAGCAGCAGATGCGCCTTCAATCATGCGGACTTTTATTACCTCATATTGGCGATGAAAATAGGCGATTTTATAGGAGAGGTCGCCTTCAATAAAGGCAGTATCTGTTTGTAGTTTTACAATTATTTCTCTACGAGATTCGAAACTTAAATCGGTTGATTTCAGAGCTGAAAGTTCTGCGCTCATTTCAGCATCCAATGGCTCACGCCCGAGCAAATCAATGTATAGTCTATTAATATAATTCTCAATCAGTACATCGGGAATTTCATTGTAATAAGGAGGGTTATTGTCAGGAATTAACTCCGTATCTTTTTTGCAGGAAGAAAAAAAGACGGACAAACAAAAGAGAGAAAGAAGAAAAGAGTAAAGCCTTTTTTTCATTCGCCAAATATACCAAACTAACAAAGAAAACAGGTGTTATGGAATCGTAAAATTTACTTGAGTTGTTTCGTTTGTTGTTCCTTAAGAAAAAGACTAAAATAAGTTTTCATGAATGAAATTTCTGTTCATCAAAGGAAAGATTTAATTAAATCCCCACATTGGTGCGGAACAATTTTACCGCAATGGTGAGCAGAATGATGCCGAAAACTTTACGCAGAATTTCGGTGCCGCCTTGTCCTAATTTTTTCTGAATCCAATCGGATGAGCGCAGCGCCACATAAACCAAAATCAGATTTATTCCTATACCGACTGCTATTGTTTCAACAGCGTATTCGGCACGTAATGATAAAATAGTAGTTAAAGTTCCCGAACCGGCTATCATAGGAAATGCTATGGGAACAATAGATGCAGAACTTACGCCTTCTGATTGCTTGAAAAAATTGCGGCCTAAAATCATTTCCATGCCGATGATGAAAATAACAATTGCACCTGCAATGGCAAAGGAGGCAACATCTACGCCCAATAGTTTTAAAATTGATTCACCGGCAAATAAAAATACAACCATCAGAAGACCTGAGGTAAGAGTTACCTTACCTGATTCAATAATTTTTCCCTGATGTTTCATTCCAATAACAACAGGTATATTCCCCAATATATCAATGATGGAGAATAAAATGAGAGTAACTGATACTACTTGCTGGAGATTCATATTGTCTGTTATTAGAAAAAGGGCAGAATTTAAATAAATTCTGCCCTTTTCTGTGGAGGTCGCGAGCGGATTTGAACCGCTGTACGAGGTTTTGCAGACCTCTGCCTAGCCGCTCGGCCACGCGACCGTTTTATTTAAACGGGTTGCGAAAATACTAATTAATTGCAAACAATAAAGTTTGTACATAAAAAAAGTCCCGCCATTGGCGGGACTTTTCAATTAAGTTTCAGATGCTTATTTCAAATCAAAGCTGGTGTTGCCAATCTCTGTTTTGTCGGCATACACAGTGATTTTGTAAGTTCCTGCATTAAGCGGAGTAGATGCAGAGTAATTAACGCAAAGAGACATTGACTGATTGCTGTAATCCACATCTTCTTTCATGCTCACAGCTACTTTTTGTCCGTTTACAGTAATCTCATTTGATTCGCCCATTCCTTTTGCCAAAACCTGTCCGGCAGGATCCTGAATGCGAACATAGATTTCTTTGTTTCCGCGGTCAGCAATTTTGTTTTCGCCAAGAATAAAGCAGGTTTTGATTTTATTTACCTTTTTAGCTTTAGTAGTAGCTTTTTCTTTTGAACCTTTTACCTGTAAACCTTCTGCAGTAACTTCATAGGCAGCCAAAATTTTTCCTTTGGCAATTGTAGCAGCCTGATTCATGTTTTCGTTAGTAAGTTCTTTGTTTACATTTTGTTGCTGACTAAGGTCGCCTTTTACTTTTGTGTTCTCACCCTGTAACTGGTCATTAGCCTGTTTAAGTTGAGTAATTTGTGTTTCCAATTCGGTCTGTTTTACCTTAAGGGCAGCTACTTCGTTTTTGTATTTTCTCATGCTCGAAGCATCAGAATTTGCTTTTCCAAGTTGTTCCTGCAATTCAATAATTTTTGCTCTTTCGGCTTCTAAATCAGCACTTAATGAACCGTTTGTGGTTTGCAAACTGTCATACTTCGCCAACATGGCAGTAAGTTCAGACTGCATCTGATCTTTTTCAGAAATAAGATTATTTTTCTCTACAATTACCAGTTCTTTCTGAGACTTCTGACTATAAAGTTGCCATCCAAGAACTCCTGAAATTCCTACCAGTACGAAGGTGAGAATCATGAATATCCTGTTACCCGAAGACTGTTTTTCGTTATTTTCCATTTGATGTTTTGGTTTTTTTTGTTAGGTTATTTGGCGCAAAAGTATAAAATTTGCTTAGAATGAAG
>SXHM01000135.1 GCA_005773695.1 Bacteroidota bacterium | reverse complement strand
GCAGCCATCTTTCCCGATTGTGGATGCAAGTGCAAACGTTGAGCAGATAACCGCAAAGTTTACTAAAAATAACAGTGCTGTTTTATTCAAAGATCACAACGGAAAATTTAAGATTATTACTAAGCACGATCTTATCAGCGCAATTGCTGGATAAATCTTATTGGTAGATTACCTGCACTATTAAACTTCCTTGTAAGGCGCTTCCGCTTCCACCGCTTATATTTACAGAGGCTCCACCGGATGCTTCGTATCTGGCTCCTGCAGTAAATGTATAACTACCTGCACCAAGTGAAAGTAATGATTGTGTTGAAAAATCATCGAACGTTTGTGCTACCGAAGTATTTGTGAGGATAACCTGATAAGCTGTTCCACCCGAAGGAACTAATGTTCCGTTAGATAAAATGCCAACACTGAAAGCAGAATAAGTTGTTCCTGTACCTGTGGTTTGAGCATTTCCATTTACACTAATAATAACTTTTGCTGCTCCCGTTAGTATTATAGATTGGGACAATCCGGGAATTTGTGTATAAACAGTACTTTGTGGTGCACTTAAAGAAAGTGTTCCTGATCCATATGCCACATATGTATTATTGTAAAGGTCAGAAGATCCGCTTCCTGCAGGTCCTGTAGGACCAGTAGGACCGGTTGTTCCAACACCAGTAGGACCTGTGACACCTGTGGGACCAGAAATACCTGTTACACCTGTAACTCCTGTTGCTCCAGTTTCGCCTACAGGTCCTGAAGGTCCGGTTGCACCTGTTGCACCTGTGCTACCGCCACTTCCCGATGTTTCGGCATACAATGCATAAGGTACAGAAAGCAATTGAGTGGTTCCTAAATTCAGATAATTATTTCCTCCAATGACATCCATTTCAGTCTGGAAAAAATAAGGTCCTGCGCTCCAATCAATGGAAGAGAATATTCCAGAAATGATTGTTCCGCCTCCAGCCTCAATATCAAATAAGCCAAACGAATTTGTTGAAGTGCTGTGCGTTTCGCGATAAATAATTGTTCCGGTTGGTGTGCCTTGTCTTATAGAAAGTCGCAAACCAATATTCTGAGCGGGTAAAATATTTCCAGAGTTGTCGCGTGCAACACCTTGATAACTGAACTTCTGAGGAGATTGAGCTAATGATGTGAAGAAGAAAAAAAGCGAGGATGAGATAATGATGATGATTTTTTTCATGATGATTTAAAATTAAAATTCGAATTCATTTTTATAACCTTTATAAAACAGCACTAATTTTTTACCGCTCTCATATTTATATATGTCAAGTTCAAGCACTTTTTTATCCGATATAGTCAGAACAAAATATTCATCCAGGGTTCCTGCTTCATTCAGGATATGGTAGTAAAATTTATCATAGGAATTTTCATTGAAGACTTCATCTCTGATTGTAACTGTAATCAGTTTCCCCTCATTCACAATATCGAAAGTGGGTTCAGTGATATTTTTTTCGTTAATACCTTGCCTGCTTTCCGAGAGGAAATATTCTGCCTGCGGAACTCCATAGCCGTGAGCATAATCAAAGTATGGAAAAAGTGTTGCAGACTTTTCAATTTCACGAAATAATTGCATGTTGGTAAAGTTGCTATTACTCTGCCAAGCACATGCTGCAAAACCAGCTACTAAAGGACTTGCAAAAGAAGTTCCTTGCGTGTATACTAATCCCATTTTGCCGGCTGCAATCACTGAACCAAAGGCTGAAACATTGGGCTTTAAACGTTTGTCAGAAGTTGGCCCAAACGAACTGAACGAGCTGTGAATATCAGTTTCAGGGTCTATGCCACCGATTGATAATACACTGTCAGCGTCAGCCGGTGTACCTATAAACTTCCATCCACTTTCGCCCTCATTTCCTGCTGCGTTTACCACCAGGATTCCTTTTGATGCTGCCATGTTTGCCGCACGCGCAATCAAACTTATTTTGCCGTTCATATCCTCGCGGAAGTAACGATTAACAGTATAACCCAGCGAACTGTTGATGATATCAGCTCCATTTTTGTCAGCCCATTCAACTGCAGCTAACCAGTTTTCTTCTTCACCGTAAGGCTCATACAATGCATTTTCTGTGCGTGCCAATAAAAATTCTGCGCCCGTTGCCAAACCAATAGGAATGCTGTCAACCATACCCGCAATACAAGAGAAAACATTTGTTCCGTGTCCATTAAAAGCATAAACATTTTCTCGCTTCTTCCCGAAATCAAATGTTTTTATAATTCTGTTTTCTTTTCGGATATGTTCAAAGCAAGGGTTAACATCAACCGATGGAAAGCCTGCATCAAATATGGCAATGCGGACACCTTTGCCATCTAAGCCGTTTTCTCTGAACTCGGAAATTCCTAAGCTTTCAGTCTGTTTCTGCAAAAGTTTTAATTGGTCTTTGTTTAGTGTTATATTGTATTCTTCTTTATCATTTCCTGCAGGAATTATTTGCGCTGAAAGTTGTTCAACAGCTTTTACAAAAGGCAAATCTTTGATTTTTTGCAATGAGTTTTCATCTGTAAAAACTGTTAAAGAATTAAACCACCTGCTGCTATATGAAATAGAATCAGCAAGAGCAGAAACTGTTTTTACATAACTATCATTTAACGGAAAGTCTGAAGAATCAGAAAGTGAAATCCCCAGTTTCTTCCTGCGAGCAATGGCTTTTGTATCAAAGTACTTATAAGGATCGAATGTTGAATTTTTCTTGTCTTTGAAAAATACCATATACTTGTTGTTGCCTTTTGTAAAATCTGTTTGTGCTAATGAACACAATGCGCAAAACAAAAATGGAAGGGCAATTAACTTTCTAATCCTTATAATCATAACGCGGTAAAAATATTAAAAAATGAACATTGATTTACGCAGTGATACAGTAACCAAACCAACAAAGGGCATGCTTGAAGCTATGTTTAGTGCAGAAGTTGGAGATGATGTTTTTGGCGAAGACCCAACAATAAATAAACTGGAAGAAAAATGCGCCTCACTTTTTGGTATGGAAGCAGGTTTATTTTGTTCATCAGGCACACAAACAAACCAAGTTGCAATTAAATTACATACGCAACCCGGTGATGAAGTTATATGCGATGCAAACGCACATATTTATTATTACGAAGGGGGTGGAATTGCATTCAATTCGGGATGCTCAACCAAATTATTGAATGGTGAGCGAGGGAAATTCATTGCTGAGGATGTTGTGAATGCAATTCGTGCTGATAATGTTCATTTCCCACGCACAAGTCTGGTGGCAGTTGAAAATACGCACAATCGGGGAGGAGGAAGTATTAATGACTTCAATGAATAGGAGAAAATTGCTGAGGTATGCAAAAAAAATAAACT
>SXHM01000134.1 GCA_005773695.1 Bacteroidota bacterium | reverse complement strand
GTGCAATGTTTCATTCACAGAAAGATTGAGGTAGTTTAAAATAATAGAAGGCTTTAATAAACGATGTTCGTTCACCGCCTGGTTTAATCCGTTGTGACCTATAATACTCATGAATGCTCCCGGCACTCCATGCCCTGTGCAGTCAACCACTGAAAGTAAAACATTGTCACCCCGTTTTTCTATCCAGTAAAAGTCACCGCTTACAATGGCTTTGGGCATGTATATAATAAATGAATCTTTCAGAAATTTCTTAAATATTTCTTTAGGAGGAAGCACTGCCTCCTGCAAAGTTTTCGCATAATTAATACTGTCAGTTATGTCGCGGTTTTTGTCTTCAATAATATCTTTCTGTGATGAGATTTCTTCTTTCTGCCTTGTAATTTGCCAGTTTGCTCTGCGTATGCTTACATAACTGTAAATGGCAGCCGCAACCAACAAAGCAATAATCAGAAAGAACCACCATCGCTGCCAGAAAGGCGGCTCAATAATGAACTTAAATGAAACCGGTTTTGCGTTAACAATGTCTTCTTCAGTTCCGGACTTTACTAAAAACTCATACTCACCTGCAGGAAGGTTAGAATAGGTTTCGGAAGTTTTATAGTTAACGGGCAACCAGTCTTTATCAAATCCTTTGAGGTAATACTGGTAAGCAATTTCGTGAGGATTGGTAAGACTGATACCTACATAATCAAAAGTGAGGTGATTTCGGTCAAATGGCAGAACGAGATTGATTGGAATATTTTTATCGTCAACACTGTCGGCAAAAAGTTTCCATTCTACCATTTGTGAAAACATTCGAATGGATTTTAAAACTGTAATTGGTTCAGTATTTTTTGGTAAATCAAACTCGGGCTGATAAACAACGAGACCATTAGCAGATCCTATCCATATTTTTCCTTTATTGTCAATTATCATAGCATTGTTACCGCAGCCTCCGGGGAACCCATCGTCCTTGCCATAATAACGGTTGCGGTTAATATCATCGCCTTTAACAGTTATATGATTAATCCCCTTAGGCATACCTAACCACATACTGTTGTTTGTATCAAAGATCAATGAATAAACAGCACTTGATTTCAATCCGTCTTTTTCCGAAAAATGAGTAAGGTATCTGCGATTGTATCGGTAAACCCCGTCATTGGTACCAAACCATAAATCCCAGTTTTCGTCTTCATCAATGCAACGTACACGGTCACCAATAAAACCATTTCCTTTGTTCATGTGCTGCACACCGGAACCATTGTAACGTAAAACCCCGTCTTCATATCCAAACCACAAAACACCTTCGCTGTCTTTGTAAATGCAATAGGTTTTATCTCGAAACTTTTCTGCGCCTTTAAACGGAATAATTTTGTTGTCTTCTGCTTTTGCAATACCTCCCCATGTTGCCAACCATATTGTTCCATTCTCTTCTACCAATATATCTGTGATCTTATTAAAATCGTTTTCGTCTGAAATCAATTTAGTAAACTTTCTGCCATCGTATCTTGTAAGTCCGAAATCAGTTCCTATAAGAATGTTTCCTTTCTTATCCTCACCAAAAGACAAAACATCTTCGCTGCTGAGTCCGTTTTTCTCTTTATAAGTGCGGAATTTTATGCCATCAAATGTGGTAGCTCCGCGTTTTGTTCCAATCCAGTAAAGTCCTGAACTATCCTGAAAAACTGATTCAATATTATCGTCAGGTAAACTGTCACGAATATTGTAACTGTAAAACATTTCGTTACTTAACTTTGAAACTCCGTTGGTTTTAGAGGCAAACCACATATTTCCTTCACGATCCTGAATAACTTTCCAGATGTTATTATCTACCAGCCCATTTGACTTTTTAAATTTTACAAACTCGCCATTCTTGTATTTGAAAACTCCCTCACTACTGCCAATCCAGAGGTTACCTGCATCGTCTTTGCAAAATTCATAGAACGGAATCTCGCTCAATGTTCCGGGCACTTTAACCTGTGTTATATTTTCGTTCTCCAAATTATATAAACCTTCATGGGTAGAAATCCAGTAGCTCTGTGTTTCGCGCTCAGTAATGGAATACACGTAATTTGACTTCAGCCCGTTTGCTGTGGTATAGTTTTTTACTTTACCTCCGCTGAAGAGAAATAGTCCGTTCTGAACGGAGCAAAACCAGGTATTGCCTTTTGTGTCTTCAACAATGTTGAGTATGGTTGAATTATCCAACACCGAATCAAGTTTTAATGGAATTATTCTATCGCCTTCTAATACACAAACTCCTTTACCTGTGCCTAAAAGAATTTTTCCTTTTTTGTCTTTAAAAACTTTAACAACACCATTGTGCGAAAGACCTTTTTCTGTAGTGTAGTTTATAATTTTTTTTCCGTCATAAACACTCAAACCCTTATTGGTGCCTATATACAACGTAGCATCATCGCCCTGCGTAATACTGTAAACAACATTATTGGCAAGTCCTTTAGTTTCGGTAAAATATTCAAAAGCGTTACCATCATAACGGGCAATGCCGCCCTGATTGGTTCCTATCCATAGTCTGCCACTCGCATCCTGGAAAATACTGAGCACCTGTGATTGTGGCAAACCATTTTCAACAGTAAAATTTTTGAAGAAATAGGTTTGCGAAAACAGCGGAGAATTAAAACACACAAGCGCAAAAAACAGAAGTGCTCTGTTCAAATAGTTAAGACGCATGTTATTTCTTTTCAAAGCAAACTCGTTATTAGGCAGATGACAAACTTACACGAATTAATAAAAACTTAAACTACACTTTGTTCTGCTTTATTACAAATCCATTACTTTCGTCAATTATCATTCAAAATGTCCTGGACCAACTACCACAGCCACTGCAATTTTTGCGATGGCAGCGATGAAGCAAAAGTATACGCTGAGGCTGCTGCTGAGCAAGGAATGCTCGCCTATGGCTTTTCATCACACGTGCCCATGCCTTTCTTTTGTGCATGGAGCATGAAAGCTGAAAATCTCTCTGTTTATACTGAAGTGATTGAAAAGCTGAAACTCGAATACAAAGGTCGCGTGCAGATTTACCGCAGTCTTGAAATTGATTACATCCCCGGATTTATTGGTCCTGCAACATCGTTTATAAAAGAAGCCAACTTAGATTACACCATCGGTTCTATTCATTTTGTTGACCGGTTTGCTGACGGCAGCCATTGGGAGATTGATGGAACCTCAACAATTTTTGAAGAAGGGTTGGAAAAGATTTTTTCAGGTGATATACAAAATGTAATAACGCGTTATTATGATCTTACCCGAATGATGGTGCGCGAGGAATGCCCGGATGTTATAGGACATATCGACAAGATAAAAATGCAGAATCCCGACAATAAGTACTTCAGCGAAGATGCTGAGTGGTATAAAAAAGAAGTGCTGCGAACCCTTGATGTTATTGCCGGAACAAAAGCAATTATTGAAGTAAACACACGCGGACTTTATAAGAAAAAAACCACTGAACCTTATCCCGGCAAATGGATGCTGACCGAAATTCTGAAGCGCAAAATTCCGGTGATGATTAATTCTGATTCGCATCACCCTAAAGAAATTTCTGAAGAGTTTGAAACCGCTGCTGCCTTGTTAAAAGATGTAGGTTTTGAAACTGTAAAGTCATTTGTTGACAATAAATGGCAGGATTTTAAGTTTGATAAAAATGGTTTAATCCTATCTGTGAATGCCTGAAAATTTTATCAAGCGCTGGCTTTCCAACTCTAACGGTTTTGCTCTGTCGTTGTATGCAACATTGGCTGCCTTTTGCACTTACTCCTGCATGTATGCCTTTCGCAAACCTTTTTCTGCTGCGGGTTTTTCGGATGTGGATGACATGTGGGGATTAAAATTCAAATCCATTTTAGTCATATCACAGGCAATCGGTTATATGCTTTCAAAATTTATCGGAATTAAAGTTGTTTCCGAAATGGGGAAGAATAACCGTGCACTTGGAATCATTCTTTTGATTGGTATTGCCGAGCTTGCATTATTAGGTTTTGCAGTTGTTCCCAATAAATTTAAACTGGCTTTCCTTTTTTTGAACGGACTTCCACTCGGCATGGTTTGGGGCTTGGTTTTTTCTTTTTTGGAAGGAAGAAAATGGACAGAAGCAATGGGTGCCGGCTTATGTGCCAGCTTTGCCTTTGCTTCGGGATTTGTAAAAACTGTTGCTGCTAATCTAATGCAGATGGGCATTTCAGAATTCTGGATGCCGGTGGCAACAGGTGGCGTTTTCTTTGTTCCGCTTGCATTTTTTGTTTGGATGCTCAGCAATGTTCCCGAGCCTACCAAAGAAGATGAAACTCTGCGCACTAAACGTGAACCCATGAATGCTGAACAACGCTGGAGTTTTTTTAAGGCATTTGCTCCTGGCTTGATTTTGCTGGTTATTACGTACATGTTCTTGACGGCCTTCCGTGATTTTCGCGACAATTTTATGGCTGAGATTTTAAATGCTCTAGGCTTCGAGAAAAAGCCTGAGATTTTTACTCAAACAGAAGTTCCTGTAACATTAGGCGTTCTGGTTCTGCTTGGTTTCATTATGTTTATTAAAGATAATAAAAAGGCTTTGATGATTAATCACCTGGTGATTGCTGCCGGTTGTTTGATTACCGGACTGAGCGCTTTTGCCTATCATAGTAACTGGATTAGTCCTGTTGCATGGGTTATGTTAAGCGGTTTTGGGGCATACACAGCTTATATTCCATTCAATTGCATTCTTTTTGAGCGACTGATAGCTGCTTTCAAGTATGTAAGTAATGCAGGCTTCCTTATTTATGTTGCTGATTCATTCGGGTATTTATGCAGTGTTGGTGTACTGTTTTATAAGGACTTTTTCCTGTCAGAAGTGAGTTGGCTGAGCCTATTTACCAATGCCTGCTATCTGATTGCAGTGTTCGGAACGTTGTTTACCTTGCTTGCATTGGGTTATTTTTATCAGAAAAAACTTGCGGTATAGTTTTGCTAATTAATCTATTTGATGTAGGTTTGCGCTGCAAAAAAACTAAAAACTATGGGCTACTTATTTAATCCTACAGCTAAACTTATTGAAGCAACCTTTCCTCTTATTTCAGGATTCGAAAATAATATGAATTATGCTTTAATGGCAATTGGCGCAGTTGCCTGCGTAATTTGGATTGGATTAATGCTGAAATACGAAAAACTGGAAGTTCCTAACAGATAATCTTTTTCGTTACCCCTTAACTGCTTCAAGGTCTAGCGTTTAGATGCTGAAACTACTACAGCATAGCGTATTTAATCAGTCCCGTTCTTCCATTATGTCTTCCCGAAGGTCAAACCCAATGTCTTTTCGGTAATATTTTCCATCATAATCTATTACTCGAATATTTCGGTATGATTTACCCAACGCATTATTCATGTTTGCGCCAATTGAAGTAACTGCCATTACCCTACCACCGTTTGTAACAGCCTTTCCGTTTTGCAGTTTTGTTCCGGCATGAAAAACAAGGCTGTCTTCTACTTCATCTAAGCCATTGATTACTTTTCCTTTCTCATAGGGGCCGGGATAGCCATCTGCCACCAACATTACAGTAACTGCTGTGCGGTCATCGATTTCTAAGTTTACCTCATCCAGGGTTTGATTGGCAACCCCTTCAAACAATTCCAATAAATCGGTTTTTATGCGCGGAATAACCACTTCGGTTTCAGGGTCGCCCATGCGGCAGTTGTATTCAATTACAAATGGTTCTCCATCTACATTCATCAGGCCGATGAAAATAAATCCTGTGTAAGGAATATTGTCTGCTTTTAAACCTTTTACCGTTGGAATTACAACACGTTGTTCCACTTTTTTCATGAACTCATCTGTTGCAAACGGAACGGGAGAAATAGCGCCCATACCGCCTGTATTTAATCCGGTATCACCCTCTCCTACTCTTTTGTAATCTTTTGCAGCAGGAAGAATTTTATAATTCACACCATCAGAAAGTACAAAGACGGAAAGTTCAATTCCTTTCAAAAATTCTTCAATGACTACTTTGCGGCTTGCTTCACCGAATTTTTCTTCCATCAACATTTCGGTGAGTTCCAGCTTTGCTTCAACTAAATCTTCGCAAATGATTACACCTTTTCCGGCTGCCAATCCATCTGCTTTTAATACATACGGAGATTCGAGGGTGTCAATAAATTGTAATCCTTCGCTCAGCGTTTCGGCAGTAAAACTATTGTATGCAGCCGTTGGAATATTATGTCGCTGCATAAATGCTTTTGAGAAATCTTTGCTGCCTTCCAATTGTGCTCCTTCTTTTCGCGGACCAATTACAGGAATATATTTCAGCACAGAATCATTAAGAAAGAAATCGTGTATGCCTGCAACCAAAGGTGCTTCAGGACCAACCACCACCATGTGAATTCCGTTTTCGCGCACAAAAACTTTTACTGCTTCAAAATCAAGAGGGTCAATGTTTACGTTAGTTCCGTGAGCAGGTGTGCCTGCATTTCCCGGTGCTATGTATAATTTTCCGAGGTGTTTGCTTTGACTCATTTTCCACGAAAATGCATGTTCGCGACCACCGGAACCGAGAAGAAGGATGTTAAATGATTGTTTCAATGATCGAATTTTTGAAAGTGCAAAGTTGGGAAAAGATTAGTATCAATAATCATAATAATTATTCATCAGCGAAGTTCTGATACCAGCAAAAATATATACTCCATTATCGGCAACTCCTTCAATGCTGTGGTTACGGATAGTTACGCCACCTTCCAATCTTAAATTCATAGCCGGGTTTATGAGGTATGACATTTTCAGCTCGGTGTAAATCATCTTATTTTTCACGCCCTGGAATGTTTTATTCCCGTATTCAAAGCGCAACAAATAGGATTTAAAAATATCCCCTCCATAGCTTAGGCTGTCTGAACCATCTGTTCCGTAAAGAGAATATACCATTTTGCCTTCCACAAAAAATTTGTTGAAACGGTATCGGATAATTCCAATCCCTTCCATAAGATTTGCGCCACGCGGATGTGCAAGTGGTTCGTTAAAATGACCATAGTTGGTTTCTAAGGTTATATGTGCATATGTATAAGGGCGCACAAAATTGAACTCCCCCTGATAATACAAATCTTTTATTCCGAATAAATCAAAGCCTTTAAGACCTACCTGAAATGCTTGCTTATTTCCCCACCAACCTGCTTTAGCACGTATTTCTGAAAGAAGAAATTCATCGAGCATCAATTGTCCGTATAGAAAGTTTTTACCAAAGTGACGAACTTTTAAATTGAACCCTAACAACACGTTATCGGGTGAGCCAAT
>SXHM01000133.1 GCA_005773695.1 Bacteroidota bacterium | reverse complement strand
TTTCATCGGCATCGGTAAGCAAGGCAATGTCTTGTGTGAATTCATCCAACGTTCTTAAACGGGTAATTGCTTCACCATTTTCATCGGGTGCTTCTGTTTCAGAAAATTCACGTATACCATTCATCAACTCCTGAATATTTTCGGTACGGCTAACGCCTTCAGGCGTTTTATCCTCACTCAGGTCACGTAAAATGCCGGAAGTCATCGCAATTCGTTCGGCTAATTCATAAGCACTTTTAGTTTTAAGTTCTAAATTATAACTGCGAATCATGGTAACAAACGAATCAATCTGTGCTGCCGTGCCTCCGCCCACTGCAGTGTTAACCAACAAAGGATTTTCCAGTATTTCCCAAATGCGTTTGCCTTGTCCGTTGGCTGCAAGAATTATTTTCTCAATCGTTGTTTGTCCTATGCCCCGCATCGGATAATTGATAACTCGCTTCAATGCTTCTTCATCATTCGGGTTTATTGCCAAACGAAAATAAGCCAGCAAATCTTTTATTTCTTTGCGTTTGTAAAACGAAAGCCCGCCATAAATTCGATACGGAATATTGAGCTTCCTCAACGCCTCCTCCATTGCACGGCTTTGTGCGTTGGTACGATAAAGAATGGCAAACTCTTTATCCCTGCGCTGCTGATTCATTTTTGTTGTAAAAATGGAATTGGCAACTAACGCACCTTCTTCATTATCGGTAAGTGCGCGCATCACTTTAATTTTCGCACCTTCTTCATTGTGTGTCCACACCGTTTTATCTAACTGTTCTTTATTGTTAGAGATGATACTGTTGGCAGCATTTACAATTACTTTGCTGCTTCGGTAATTCTGCTCCAGTTTAAATGTGTGCAGGTCGGGATAATCCTTTTCAAAGTTTAAAATATTCTGAATATTTGCTCCGCGAAAAGCATAGATACTTTGGGCATCATCGCCTACCACACAAATATTTTCAAACAATGAAGCCAACTTACGCACAATCACATACTGCGAAAAATTTGTATCCTGATACTCATCTACCAGAATGTATTTAAACTTGTTCTGATACTTATAAAGCACATCCGGAAAGTCGCGCAGCAACACATTGGTATTTAAAAGCAAATCATCAAAATCCATTGCACCTGAATTAAAACAGCGTGTGTTATATTTCAGATAAATTTCACCAAGCAATGGTTTGCCGCTGCTGCGATCATGTGAAATTGCTTCCGAATCATTCATGTAAGCTTGTGGCGAAATCAAACTGCTTTTAGCAGCAGAGATTCTGCTTAATACCATACCGGGCTTGTAAACTTTCTCATCCAGATTATTCTCTTTCAAAATACTTTTAATAAGACTTTTTGAATCATCTGTATCGTAAATTGTAAAGTTGTTTGGGTAACCTAATTTCTCAGCTTCAAAACGCAGAATTTTTGCAAACACACTATGAAAAGTTCCCATCCACAAATTGCGTGCTTCACTGCTGCCGATAATGGTTTCAATACGGTTGCGCATTTCACGCGCAGCTTTATTAGTAAACGTAAGTGAAAGAATATTAAATGCATCAACTCCTTTATTAAGCAGATGTGCAATGCGATATGTAAGAACCCGTGTTTTACCAGAACCGGCACCGGCAATAATCATCACCGGACCTTCGGTGCATTCCACAGCAGCCCGTTGGTTTTCGTTAAGTTCTTGTAAATAATTTGGGTTGTTCACTACTTCAAAAGTAGGACAAAAAAACTAGTATATAACCTAAAGTTCCTTACTTTCTATCACTAAATAAGAAAAAAGAGGATTACAGAAAAACCACAATCCTTTAAAATGAGTTTCTAACATATAATTAGAATGTGTACCCTGTCCAAGAGCGGCTATCTACATTATACAACCATATTTTTCCGTTGGCAAATGCAAAACGAAACATATTAAAAGTAACTGCACCAGAAGGAAGGGATACGCTTGCCTTGTAGGTTCCTTTTTTATCAAAGAGATAAACTCTTTTTGCATCGTAATCAAGCAGACCAAACTCCTCGCCTTTTCTTTCTGTATAAACTACTGTAGTGGCGTTTAACATGCTAACTGAGGCAGGCGAATTTTTCAACTCAAATGATTTTCCGGCTTTGCCTTTTAAACTGTAAGAATTTATTTTGCCATCAAAAAAGAAGTATAGCTTTTTGCCGTCAAAAGCAGCTACGCTCTGAAAGTCGGGTTGATTTTGTCCGCTCACACTTACTGTAGGATTACGCGGTTCTCCGCTTGCATTCATATCATAGCTAAAATAACCAACATCACCTGCACCATTGCCTTCCAGTTTCTTGGTTTTAGCATTATACCAGAGTCCGCGAATATCAATATTAGCTTTATTAGAGTATTTCATATTTCCTCCTACGCCAAATGTTTCCAACGGATAATCAGCATTTCCTGCAATGGCAGCATAATAAACCTGCTTATCAGGATTCCAAAACCACAGCAGTGCCGTTGGTTCCTTCACTATCCTGAAATGAAAGCGAGAAATCTTTTTTAGCGGTGTAACTTGTTTGTGCAAACGTTACAGTAGCAAATACTGAAGCTGCAACTAAAGAAATTATTTTTTTCATTGAAGTTTAGTTTTAATGTTTTATGAAACGAAAGTAGAAAATATGTTTTAAAGCAATCCAGTAATGATAAAAATCATTACTACTTAGTAACGTTAACGTAGCCGGTTGTCATCCACACTGCATTATCATTAAAAAATGAAAACTTGTATTCTCCCGGCTTAAAAAATGAGCGGTGAAAATTAATCTGTTTGTCTTTGCCGTTTAGCTTCAGTTCCTGGTCATCCACATGCTCGCTATAAGAGTTGCCTTCTGTTTCCTTTTTCCAAATGTCAACAGTAATGATTCCGGTGTTCAATGTTTTAGGGCTTTGCAGAACTATCTCTACATAAGCGCCAAGGTCGCTCATTTTAAAATTGGTTTTCTCGTTCACCGGTTTGCCTTCTTTCATCTGTTCACAAAAAACAACTTTTAATTCATCGTAATATAAAACCTCCTTAACCTCTTTGCTTTGCTGTTTTTGCTCAACCTTTACTTCAGCAACAACCTCTTTTGCTTCAACTTTTTTCTCCTCAACATTAATTACTTCTTTGCTCACGGCTTCCGTTTTTAATTCAGGCTTTACTTCTGACTTTAAAACTTCCTTTGCTTTAGTTTCGCCAATTTTTATAAGATTTTTAGCTAATAATTTATTATCGTTTCCAAAAACTGAAACTGAGTAATAACCTGTTTCTTTAAAGGTATATTTCATACCATCCCAGTTTCTGTTTTGTGCTACTTTAAATTCAACTTTATCTGTTTTTTTTGAACTTGTGTTTTCAATCACAAAAAACAACGAGGCAAAACTGAATGTTGTTTTTCCGTTATTATAAAGAAAGGTTACTTCGGTTTGTTTACCATCAAAAGCCCAGTCTTCTGCTATACCTTTAGGCTCGCCAGTTTCCGTGTAGCCTTTGCAGAAATATAGTTTTTGAGCAGAAACAGAAAAAGAAAAAAGACAAAGCGATGTCAGTGTAAAAAATAGAACTACTGTTATTGCTTTATTCATTGAATATATATTTGTTGTGCCCGGAACGAGATTCGAACTCGTACACCTGTAAGGCGCCACCCCCTCAAGATGGTGCGTCTGCCAATTTCGCCACCCGGGCAGCGAGGCGCAAAGTTAAAATATTTTCATTCTGCAACTAATTATTCAATGCTCTAAAGTCTTGATAAATATCATCAGGTATTCAATGCTTTATAAATGCAAATGAAGTAATTTCGCCTAAATTATTTTTTTATGGAACCTTGGCAAGACCCCACCGTTTGGTTTATTCCCGGCTTTTTAGCTCTTATTTTTATTGAGCTTTACCTGAGCCACAGAATGCACATGCATGTACACAATCCTATCGACAGCATTTCAAGTATCGGAATGGGGCTTGGCTCACTAGCTATTGGAGTATTTGTAAAAGCTGCAGCATTTGGCATCTTCACTTGGCTTAATCAATTTGCCATATTTACTGAGTTGCGAGAAATCAATGTAATGAGCATGGCCGACAATTTAAAATACTGGTGGGCTTGGGTGCTCTTGCTTTTCTTAGATGATTTTAGTTTTTACTGGCACCACCGTTTAAGTCACCAGATCCGAATTTTATGGGCTGCACATGTTAATCACCATTCCTCGGTAAATTATAATCTGGCTGTTGCCTTGCGCCAGAGCTGGACCGAAATACTTTACAAATACGTTTTCTGGCTGTGGCTTCCGCTTGTAGGTTTCCCTCCCCTGATGGTAATGATTATGATGAGTTTTAGTTTGATATATCAATTCTGGGTACATACAAAAACAATTAAAACACTTGGATTTTTAGAGTGGTTTATGAATACACCTTCGCATCACCGCGTTCACCACGCAAGCAATGTGCAATACCTTGACCGTAACCATGCCGGAATTTTTATCATCTGGGATAGACTGTTCGGAACATTTGCCAAAGAAGATGATGAGGAACCCGTAGTTTACGGACTGACTTCAAACATTCATACCTACAATCTTTTCAAGATTGCAAGTCACGAATACTTTTCAATTGCAAAGGATTTAAAACGCGCACCAGACTTAATAACTAAACTGAAATACCTTTTCATGCCTCCGGGATGGAGTCACGATGGATCTACCAAGACTTCAGATGAATTAAGGAAAGAGCAAAAGGTAGCTTAAAGCTTAAGCTGCTTTAAGTTTTGAAATCTTCGCTTTCTCTAATTTTTCAAGAGCAAAATCAAGCGTGATATTTACTGATTTGGTTTCCTTTTGCGAAGGAAGATCAAACATGGTATCCAAAAGTATTGCTTCACATATGGAACGCAAACCTCTGGCACCCAACTTGAATTCAACTGCTTTATCAACAATAAGTTCAAGTACATCTTTCTCAATTTTTAAATCAACTCCGTCAATTTTAAACAGCTTAATGTATTGCTTGATAAGCGCATTTTTAGGCTCAACCAGAATACGTTGAAGCGTCTCTTTTGTAAGTGGATTCAGGTGTGTAACAATCGGCAACCTTCCAATTAATTCCGGAATAAGTCCGAATTTTTTTAAGTCGGGAGCAGTAATGTATTGCAAGAAATTAGTCTTGTCCACATTCTCTGCACCTTTATCTTTGGTGTAACCGATAGACTGTGTGAGCATTCGTTTTCCTATAATTCTGTCGATACCATCAAATGCACCGCCACAAATAAATAGAATGTTGCGGGTGTTTAACGAAACCAATTTCTGTTCAGGATGTTTTCTTCCGCCTTGCGGAGGTACATTTACAGTTGAACCTTCCAAAAGTTTCAACAAACCTTGTTGCACTCCTTCTCCAGAAACATCACGGGTAATTGAAGCGTTATCACCTTTACGGGCAATTTTGTCAATCTCATCAATGAATACGATACCTCGCTCAGCTGCTGTTACATCGTAATCTGCAGCCTGCAACAAACGTGAAAGAATACTTTCCACATCTTCACCTACATAACCGGCTTCGGTTAAAACCGTTGCATCTGCTATACAAAAAGGAACATGCAATAAATTAGCAATAGTTCGAGCCAATAAGGTTTTTCCTGTTCCGGTTTCGCCCACCATAATGATGTTTGACTTTTCAATATCCACATCTTCATCTTTGCGTCCTATCTTTTGAGTAAGACGTTTAAAGTGGTTGTAAACAGCTACTGCTAATACTTTTTTTGCTTCATCCTGACCAATAATATATTCATCAAGATACTTCTTTATTTCCTGAGGTTTCAGAAGATTAAGGTTCGAGAACTGCCCTTTTTCCTTCCCGCTCAATTCTTCGCGGATAATAAATTGAGCCTGTTCAATACATTTATCGCAAATGTGTCCGGAGATACCTGCAATTAAAACAGCTGTATCACGTTTATCGCGGTCGCAGAATGAGCATTTTATTTTTTCTTTATCCATATTGTGGGTGGAGAAATGTGAAAGGTAAAGGTATAAACTATTATTTAAACGGTAATTATACCCAGAAATTGCGCAAAGGGTTCAGCAATCTGAGAATAGGTTATTAACAATGTAGTGTTTAATCGAGAAAAATCTCAACCCAGGCCGCTGCAAACTCGCGGTTACCCTGACTTGCACTTTCCATTACTTTGCCATCTACTTTTACTGAAACGTAAACACTGTCTGCAAGCAATTGAAGACTATCTGCACAAGCAACTGTATCCAAGCAAAGCTGGCTTTGCGCTGCAACAGAAATTTTGTTGTCCTGCGTACCTTCAAAGCTGTAGGTCCAGTTTCCAGTGGAAGGGATGCGCTCTATGTAGGTTGAGTTTTCATCCCAATAGCTGATGGCGCATGTGTTGCAGTCAACAACATATTCTACCACATATTTGTCTTTGTTGCAACTCGCAAGAGCTGCAACAAAAAATACAGACAACATCAGTTTCTTAATCATAATTTGATTATTTTTCTTTTCTAACCAACACCTCATCCAGCATACCGTAGGCTTTTGCTTCTTCAGCAATCATCCAGTAATCGCGGTCGCTGTCAGCTTCTACTTTTGCAAAATCCTGACCTGAGTGTTTAGCAATAATTTCGTACAGTTCTTTTTTCAATTTTTGAATTTCACGTGCTGTGATTTCAATGTCAGAAGCCTGTCCCTGTGCACCACCCATTGGCTGGTGAATCATTACACGTGCATGTTTTAATGCGGTGCGTTTACCTTTTGTTCCTGCACACATTAATACTGCACCCATACTTGCTGCCATTCCTGTGCAAATAGTTGCCACATCTGGAGCTATGTATTGCATGGTGTCATAAATTCCAAGACCAGCATATACAGAACCTCCCGGAGAGTTCAGGTAAATCTGAATGTCTTTTTTAGGGTCAGTAGACTCTAAGAAAAGCAACTGCGCCTGAATAATGTTTGCAATCTGATCATCTATTCCTGTTCCGAGGAAAATAATTCTATCCATCATCAAACGAGAGAAAACGTCCATCTGTGCAACGTTTAACTGACGCTCTTCAATGATATAAGGAGTCATTGCTTTTGCATAATCATCGTAGTAAAGACTGTTGATTCCTCTGTGTTTTATGGCGTATTTGCGAAATTCGTTTTGCATATTTTATGTTTTTATGCCGTTTGAGCGGCTGCTAAATTATAGAATTCTTCCTGAGTTACTTCTACTTTCTGAATGTTGAATCTTTCTTTATAGAGCGATAAGGTTTTTTCATCATACATCTTGTCATTTACCTTTCGGATTTCATCTTTATTTTTCATGAAGTTTTGAATCATGCTTTGCAACACTTCTTCACCCGGGTCAGGCATTCCAAAGTATTCGAACTGCCGTAATACTTCTCTTCTGATACCTTCTTTTAATTCGACTTCACTAACTGATAATTGGTTTTCAGAAATAACTTTATTTTCAATCAGCTGCCATTTCAAACCGTCTTTGTAGCTGTCGTATTCCTG
>SXHM01000012.1 GCA_005773695.1 Bacteroidota bacterium | reverse complement strand
GTTACAGGTTGGCCAGCCACAGGTTATCATCAAAGAAATTGATGGCAGAAAATGCGAGCCGGTTGAGACTTTAACCATTGACACTCCTGAAAATACAACCGGAAAGGTTATTGAATTGGTAAGCCAGAAAAAAGGAGATTTATTAGTAATGGAACCAAAAGGAGATTTAATTCACATGGAATTTCAAATTCCTTCCAGAGGTTTGATAGGATTGCGTAACAACATTCTTACAGCAACTGCGGGTGAAGCCATTATGGCACATCGTTTTCGTAGCTATGAGCCATGGAAAGGAGATATCCCAGGGCGTATAAACGGAGTGTTGATTTCCATGGGAGCAGGTGTTTCAACTGCTTACTCTATTGATAAATTGCAAGACCGCGGTTTCTTCTTTGTTGATCCGGGCGATGAAGTTTATGGCGGAAGAATCATAGGAGAAAACAACCGCATGGATGACCTCGTTATCAATATCATGACCGAGAAAAAACTCACCAACATGCGTGCTTCGGGCAGTGATGCAAAAGTGAAAATTGCACCTGCACGTAAATTCTCATTAGAAGAAGCAATGGAATACATTCAGGAAGATGAGTATGTAGAAGTAACTCCTAAATCTCTTCGTTTGCGCAAAATTTATCTGGACGAGAACGAAAGAAAACGCAGAAGCAAATAAAGACCATATAACATAAAAGCCCTTTTTAAAGGGCTTTTATGTTATTCATCATCTTCTCAAACCCTTCCCTCTTCAAAGGCGAGTCTTTAAATAACTTCCGAAAGACTTCTTCCGTCATTTCTTCCCAGTCTTTACGGGTTAGATTTATTGCTTCAGGATTTGGCATGAAGTGTGTCTCGTTGTGTGGCTTTGAAAACCTGTTCCAGGGACAGACATCCTGACACACATCGCAACCAAAAGCCCAATCCTGAAATTGGTTTTTCAGTTCAGGTGGCGTGTTTTCTTTCAGTTCAATGGTGAAATACGAAATGCATTTGCTGCCGTCAACTACATAAGGCTGCACAATTGCATCAGTTGGACAGGCATCAATACAACGTTTGCACGTTCCGCAATGATCTGCAACAGGCGAATCATATTCTAAGTCTAAATCAATGATAAGTTCTGCAATAAAAAAGAAGGAGCCTTGTTGTTTGTTAATGAGATTTGAATTTTTCCCTTGCCAGCCCAAGCCGCCTTTCTTTGCCCATGCTTTGTCCATCACCGGTCCAGAATCAACAAACACTCTTCCGTTTACATCACCAATGTTGATGCGTATAAACTCAACTAACTCTTTCAGCTTCTCTTTTATAACATAGTGGTAGTCTTTACCATAAGCATATTTGGATATTCTTGGTTTGTCGAGACCTTCAAGGTTTTGAAAACCTTGAAGGTCTTTTTCTTCAGGAAAATAATTCAGCAACAACGACACCACTGACTTTGCTCCAGGAACCAACAAACGCGGGTCTAGCCGTTTGTCAAAATAATTTGCCATGTAACTCATTTGCCCGTGCATATTGCTTTTCAGCCATTGCTCAAGCAAAGGAGCTTCATCTTCTAAAAAATCTGCTTTTGAAATTCCGCAATGAAAAAAACCGAGGTGGGTGGCTTCGGTTTTTATAAGTTGGGTATGATTATTCGCCTTCAAATAATGTTCCCGAATTGGCTGAAAATATTTTTCCCAAATGCTTATACGCAAGCTCTGTCGCCTGCCTTCCCCGCGGTGTGCGATGTAAATAACCCTGCATAATCAGGAAAGGCTCATACACCTCTTCAATGGTTCCCGCTTCTTCACCAACGGCAGTTGCAATGGTTGTAATGCCGACTGGTCCACCTTTGAATTTGTCAATGATGGTGCTCAGAATTTTATTGTCCATTTCATCCAGCCCGTGCGCATCAACATACAATGCGTTGAGAGAATATTTGGATATCTCCAAATCAATACTTCCGTTCCCTTTTATCTGGGCAAAGTCGCGAACCCTGCGAAGCAATGCATTTGCAATTCGTGGCGTACCGCGACTTCTGCGTGCAATTTCATCTGCTGCTTTATCATCAATTTTTACTTCCAGAATATCGGAAGAGCGGATGATGATACCTTTCAGAACTTTTGCATCGTAGTATTGTAAGCGCGAATTTATTCCGAAGCGCGCACGCAATGGAGCAGTGAGCAAACCCGAACGGGTTGTAGCTCCAACCAGGGTAAACGGGTTTAATTTAATCTGCACCGAACGCGCATTGGGTCCGCTTTCAATCATTATATCAATACGGTAATCTTCCATTGCGGAATACAAATATTCCTCTACGATCGGACTTAAGCGATGAATTTCATCAATGAACAAAACATCATTGGGTTGTAAGTTAGTAAGCAAACCTGCAAGGTCGCCTGGCTTGTCTAACACGGGACCTGAAGTAATGCGGATGTTTACACCCAAATCATTGGCGATAATGTGAGCCAATGTTGTTTTTCCCAAACCCGGTGGACCATGCAACAAAACATGATCAAGTGATTCACCTCGTTGACGGGCAGCTTTCACAAATATTTTCAGGTTTTCAACAACACTATCCTGTCCTGCAAACTCTCCAAAATCAACAGGGCGCAAGGCTCTTTCTATTTCCTTGTCAATAGGTAACTGGCTCTCGCTGCTGGGGTCTAAATTCTGATTCATGTATTTGACAAAAGTAGAAAAATTAAGGCTTAAATCTTCTTCCTGATTTATATTAGCTTTGCCGAAATGCAAAGAATTACCTACTACATTTTCAGAATAACAGTGGCAATATTTTCACTGATACCAATGTGGCTGCTTTATGTAATATCGGATGGTTTATTTTACCTCTTTTATTATGTGGTGCGTTACCGAAAGCTTGTAATTGAGCAAAATCTCAGAAATTCTTTTCCTGAAAAAACAGAGAAAGAAATTAATCAAATTACCAAAGATTGTTACCGTAACTTCTGTGATATTTTATTGGAAGGTATCAAAGGAATATCGATGAGTTTAGATGAATTAGGAAAACGCTACCGCATTCTTAATCCTGAAATTTTGTCGCCTTATTTCAAAGTCAATCAAAGTGTTATCGCAGTTGGCAGCCATTACAATAACTGGGAATGGAGCGTTTGTTCAAGCAAGCAGGTACAACACAAAACACTGGCCTTGTATAAACCTCTGACGAATAAACTAATTGATACTTATATCAAAAAATCAAGGCAGCTTTGGGGAATGCATTTAGTTTCCATTTTCGAGACAGCAAAAATATTTGCAGAAAACCGTGGTATAGCGAGTATCTATGTTTTGGGAGCAGACCAAAGTCCTTCGCGGAAAGAAGCCGATAAAAGTTTTTGGGTACGGTTTCTTAATCAAGATACGGCATTTTTGCATGGACTGGAAAAGTATTCAACTGCAAATAATTACCCTATATTTTACCTTGATGTGCAACGTATTAATAGGGGATATTATGGCGTAACCCTTACTTTGCTTCAGCCAGAACTGGAAGGGAAACCTGGAATGATTACCAAAGCTTATGCAAAGAAATTAGAAGGTATTATCCTCGCCAATCCTGCTAACTGGCTTTGGTCGCACAACCGCTGGAAACTGAAGGCAGAAAAGCACCATGAAATAATATTGTGAGAAAAGAAATTCAGAAACATACCTACTTTTGCAACACAATCACAAAATAACTAATTCACCATATTAAATGGAAGCTTATATATATGATGCAGTGCGCACACCGCGTGGAAAAGGAAAAAAAGACGGAAGCCTTTATGATGTTCAACCGCTTGAATTGTTGACTACTGTTTTTAAAGCCATTCGCGAGCGTAATAATCTGGATACAAAATTTGTGGAAGATGCAATTATTGGATGTGTAACTCCGGTTGGCGAGCAAGGAGCTGACATTGCAAAAACCGCTGCCATTGCTTCAGGGTATGATAATATTACTGCCGGTGTAACACTCAACCGTTTTTGTGCTTCGGGACTTGAAGCAGTGAACCAGGCTGCTGCTTATGTAATGAGCGGACAAGTAGATTTACTCGTTGCCGGTGGTGTTGAATCAATGTCGCGTGTGCCGATGGGTTCTGATGGTGGAGCTTTATTTACTAATCCCGAAGTGGTAGCAAAATATAAAATTGTGCCTCAGGGAATTTCTGCGGATTTGATTGCAACAAAATATGGTTACGACAGAAACAGTCTGGATGAGTTTGCAAGTATCTCGCATCGCAAAGCTGCAAAAGCATGGGAAGAAGGGCGTTTCAGCCGCTCTGTGGTTTCAGTAAAAGATATAAACGGTTTATCGGTTACTGATAAAGATGAAATGATTCGTCCCGATACAACCATTGATACATTGGCAAAACTGAATCCTTCATTTGAGCAAATGGGACAATACGGTGGTTTCGATGCTTTGGCAACACAGCGTTACCCTGAAGTGGAAACCATGCGCCACGTTCACCATGCAGGAAACTCATCTGCAATTGTTGATGGTGCTGCATTAGTTTTAATCGGCAGTAAAGCAATGGGCGAACAACTGGGTTTAAAACCAAGAGCAAAAATACGTTCGTTTGCAGTAGTTGGTGCAGAACCAACTATCATGTTATTAGGTCCAGTGCCCTCAACATTGAAAGCGCTGAAAAAAGCCGGAATGACTATTTCAGACATTGATTTATTTGAAGTGAACGAAGCCTTTGCCGCAGTGCCCATGCGCTTTATGGAAGAACTGAATGTTTCTGCTGAAAAAGTAAACGTAAACGGAGGAGCCATTGCTATGGGACATCCGCTGGGTGCTACAGGTGCTATGCTTGTTGGAACTTTAGTAGATGAACTGGAACGCAGCGGAAAACATACCGGGGTTGTTACCCTTTGCGTTGGTGGTGGAATGGGGATTGCTACAGTAGTAGAAAGGTTATAATTATTGTTAATGTAATTTATCATTATGAAAAAAGTATTTGTCTTTTTGTTTGCAATTTCAATTTTTTCCAACGCCTGCAAAAAGCAGGAAGATTTAGACCCTGTTTTATATGGCACATGGAATGTTACCAAAGTTGAAGGCGTCTATTATCTGAATAACATTCCGGTTGCTTATCCGGTAGATAATAATCCAACAGGCACTATTAATTTCAACAGTAATGGAACTGGTAAGCAAGATTACAGTTATTCAATAGCAGGAACAGTATATCCGCAAAACAGTAATTTTATTTGGGAAGCAAATGCTCAGCAAATCATAATAGACCGAACGAACGAGCCGGATATGACTTGGACAAGAGTGCTAAATGAAGCAAACAAACAAGTTGCTACTTACACCTATGTTG
This sequence comes from Bacteroidota bacterium, assembly GCA_005773695.1. Next base: position 2,757 of record SXHM01000012.1, on the reverse strand, counting down.
TTGATGCCACACAAAAATGGGATTATACGCTGACATTGGAAAAATAAATTAAAAACAAAAAAGTTTTCGCACATGGTTTTTAGTGCAAAAAACGAATTAATCTCAATCTTTTGTTACTACTTAGAGACCGTTGATTTTGATGTTCACCATATGCCGTTAAGTGGCAATTACATTGCCATTTATAACACAGAAGAAATTTGATTTCCAGGTAACAACTTATGTAAGTTCAAAAATTAATTTTCAATCTTCGTTACCGGAACATCACTATCATCACTTCCCCAATTTGTGTTGGGTGTATTGCTCATCTGAAGTTCCAACGTTCCTCCTTTTATAATGTCTTCAAAAGTTATATAACTTTTTGAATAATCCTTTCCATTTAGTTTAGCAGATTGGATGTAGACATTTTCTTTCGTGTTATTTTTCGCAGTAACAGAAAATAATTTTCCATTCTCCAGATGAATAGTTGCATTCTCAACAACAGGCGAACCAATAGCATATTGCTCACTTCCAGGACAAACAGGATAAAAGCCCAAAGCGCTGAAAATATACCATGCACTCATTTGTCCGCAGTCTTCATTTCCTGACAAGCCATCGGGCTGGTCGCGATACATCTCATTCATAATTCTGCGCACCATTGACTGTGTTTTCCAGGGCTGACCGGCATAATTGTATTCGTAGGCAATCTGGTGGCTAGGCTCGTTACCATGAACATATTGACCTATTAATCCTGTTATATCGGGCTGTTTATGACCAGTCAATTTTGTTGAAGCAGTAAATAATGAATCTAAAAATGCAGCCAGTTTTTCTTTTCCACCCAGTAATTTCATGTGTCCAGTTAAATCTTGTGGAGCATAAAAAGAATACTGCCATGAATTTCCTTCAGTGAAATGACGGTTCACTTCAAAAGGGTCAAAAGGAGTAAGAAACGCATCGTTACGCGGACGCATAAAACCTGTGGTTACGTCAAAAACATTTTTGTAATACTGAGCACGCGCAATGAAGTATTTGTAATCTTCTTCCTTGCCTAATTTTTTTGCCATCTGCGCTATACACCAGTCGTCATAGGCATATTCCAATGTACGCGAAACACTTTGCCCATCGTCAAGATATTTGATATAACCGTTATCCTTGTAACTTTTCAATGCATTCTTGTCTTCCATTGCTGAAAACTTCATGGCTTCATATGCTTTCTCTGCATCAAAACCTGTAACTCCTTTTGAATAGGCTTCCCAGATTACAGGCACAGCATGATAACCAATCATACACCATGTTTCGCAGCTTGAAAGTTCCCAAACGGGTAAGCGTCCGCCTTCTTCAAATTGTTTTATAAATGTGTTTATAAAATCTGATGTGCGCTTCTTATCAATGAGCGTGAGAAGCGGATGCAGTGCGCGATACGTATCCCAAAGCGAGAAAACTGTGTAATATGTAAAATCTTTAGTTTCGTGGATTTCGAAATCTCTTCCACGGTATTTTCCGTCAACATCCTGGTAAACGTTGGGCGCAATCATACAATGATAAAGTGCGGTGTAAAAGGTGCGCAGGATGTGTTCATCCTTTGATTCAATTTCAATTTTACTGAGTTCATTATTCCATGCAGCTTTTGCATCAATTTTTAACTTTTCCAAGTCAAACCCTTTTTGTTCTGCTTCCAGATTTTTTCTCGCACCATCCACACTTACTGCCGACATTCCAATCTTTGCGAAAATTACTTCGCCTTCCTCCGTTTCAAAACTTACCGATGCTTTCAGCGAACCCAAAGTTTGTGAACGCACAAAGGGTTTTGAAAACTGAATTACGAAATACAAAATCTGGTTATTTGCCCAATTGTCACTAACACGCTTTCCGCTAATTTCAGTATTGCCATTGATGGTAATATCGCTTTCTTTAACCCGGTCGCGATGTGTTAAATCCAATATAACATTTGATGATGTTGATTTTGGGAAAGTGTATTTGTGCAAACCGGTTCGGATAGTTGCAGCCAACTCCACTTTTATATTACTCTTATCTAGCACAACCGAATAATAACCTGCACTTGCTTTTTCATTTTCTTTTTTAAAAAGTGACGCATATTTTTTATTACTCAATTGTGGTTTTCCTGTAGTAGGCATCAACAGAATATCACAGTAATCCGATGCACCTGTTCCACTTAAATGAGTATGTGAAAACCCATATATTTTGTTGTCTGAATTATGATAACCCGAGCAACCATCCCATCCGCTAAGACGGGTATCCGGACTAAGCTGCATCATTCCGAAAGGAACAGTAACACCGGGAAAAGTATGCCCATGACCTCCTGTGCCGATGAAAGGGTCAACGAAGGTTGAATAATCTGTTGGTTGTGCAATTGCTGCTGAAGCAAAGAGAAGCAGGGCAAGGGTTTTATTAATAATAGTTTTCATATAGTATTTATATGGAGTAAATGTATTTAAATCTATGGAAATTCATTTTTTTGTCGTTAATCGAAGTTTTGGAACACTATTTTTCATGCAACCGTTAAGGTGTGTAATTAAATTATTTACAAATGAAAACTAAAGACAAAAACATGAAGCCAAATAGCATTAACGGTTTATCCGCATCTGAATGGAAAACCATACGAGAGATTAAGGTTCTTATGACCATGACCCTTGAAGAATTGATGATGGTGGAAGTAAGAGGAATTCAGTTGAAATAATCGCTACTCTACCGTTCTCCTTAAAAGAGAAAGTGACGATTATTTCTTCAACAATTCAATAATATCAAAATAGATATTTTCAT
>SXHM01000132.1 GCA_005773695.1 Bacteroidota bacterium | reverse complement strand
TTCCCTGATTTAATGTTTGAAGTAGGAACCGGTAAAGCTGAAATTACCGTTGATAAAAAAGGTGTAGGCATGATGGGTTACGGAATGTTCCGCAACATTGTGCTGGGAGTGGAAACCCCCATTTATGCCCGCGCATTGGTGTTTCGCGATTCCAAAACAGGAAAAAAAATTGCGTATGTAAATGCTGAAATATGTTTCATCACTATAGCTATAAAAAGTGGTGTAGTAAAACGTTTTGCCCGAAACCACGAAGAGTTGGGTTACTCTGATAGCAATCTTTTTCTTACTGCGCAACACACACACAGCGCACCGGGAGGTTATTCAAACTATGGTTTGTATAATATGAGTATTCCGGGTTTTGTACCTGAAGTTTATACCAAGATTGTTGACGGAATTGTAGATGCAATTCTTCAAGCTGAAAAAAATATACAGCCGGCAGAGTTAAAAATTTCTACAGGAATTTTTGAGCCAGATCAGGAAGTCGCATTCAACCGTTCTGTTTTTGCTTACAACTTAAACCCTGAGGTAAAAGTAAAGCGTACAGAGAAAGATAAGCATCTGGCAGTTGACCGAGAGATGACCTTTATGCGGATAGATTCGTCTGATGGCAAACCCATTGCCTCTGTGAATTGGTTTGGAACACATACCACAAGTCTTAGTAATGACAACCACCTTATCAGCAGTGATAATAAAGGCTATGCAGCGCATTACCATGAAGTGGAAATGAAAAAACATGGAAGAGAAAATTTCATTTCAATTTTTGCTCAGCACGTTTCGGGTGATGTAACTCCCAATTATATCTGGGATAAGAAAAAAAAGTGGACACGCGGAAAATTTGAAAATGATTTTGACAGCGCCAAGTACATTGGCAACCTTCAGTTTGAAAAAGCAAAAGAGATTTCTGAAAAGGCAAAAGCATCAGCACCACTTTTGCCAGAGATAGATTACCTGAAAATGAATTTCGATTTCAGAAATATTGTATGCGACCCTGAATTTGCAAACGGAAAAACAGATGCGCGAACAGGTCCTTCCTGTCACGGAATAGCCTTTTTTGCCGGAACAGTGGAAGGGCCGGGAATGGCTCCACCTATAACTTTTGCCGCTAAAATGCTTTCAAAATTTATCAGGTTTTGGGAGCATTTAAAAATGCCGTTTATGAAACCGGAACGCAGAGAAAGTGTGAGAGAAAAATACCTTGTACAGGGAAAAAAAGATATTTTAATAGAAACATGCGACCGAAAAATTCTGGGCACATCTGATATTAAAAATCTGTTTATCCCGGGTTGGGCAGACAGGAATATTGAAGTTTTTAAAGAATATCACCGTAATGGAAGTCTTGATAAAAAGCCCTGGATTCCTCAGGTTCTGCCATTTCATATTGTTATACTTGGTAATATGTCATTGGTTGGTATTCCATGTGAAATTACAACCATTGCCGGACAACGTTTAAGAAATACTGTTGCTGATGTGCTCAAAAAACGCGGAATAGAACGTGTAATTATTTCGTCATACACTAATGCATATTGCGGATATGTTACAACTTACGAAGAATATCAGATGCAATGTTATGAAGGGGGACACACCGTTTTTGGTGAATATACTTTAGCTGCTTTTCAGACTAAATTTAAATTATTGGCTGAAGAACTTTTGAAAAAACCGGAAGAACGTCTATCAGATGAAAATATTCAACCTGCTCAGTTCACTGAAGAGGAAATAGCAAAAAGAACGTTTAAACAGGAAAGACAAAAAAGACTGATAAAACTGGCAACAGCAGGAAAAATATGAACACTATCCGAAAAAATTTAGAAGAAGCACAAACTGTTCTAAATCAGTTTTTAGCTAACGAAGCAAACATTCCTGCTATTGAAAAAGCAGGAGATATTTTTGTTGCTGCGATAAAAAACGGAAATAAAATCATTTCCTGCGGCAATGGAGGCTCTATGACTGATGCCATGCATTTTGCCGAAGAAATGACGGGACGATTTCGTGATGATCGTAAACCTTTTGCAGCTATTGCTATTTCGGATCCTTCTTATATTACCTGCACAGCCAACGACTACGGATTTGAATATATTTTTTCACGTTTTGTTGAAGCGCACGGAAGAAAGGGAGATGTGTTATTAGCCATCAGCACCAGCGGTAATTCAAAAAATATTATAAAAGCTGCGGAGATTGCAAAAACAAATGGAGTTAACATAATCGGTCTTACCGGAAAAGATGGAGGGAAACTTGCTTCACTTTGCGATGTTGAGATTAGAGCACCGCACTCGGAGTATGCTGACAGAGCTCAGGAAATTCACATTAAGGTTATTCATTCACTGATTGATTATGTGGAACAGAAAATGAAATAGTATTATTGATTTTCATAATATTCAAAGGCATCAATAATATCTAAATACACTCCGTCAAAACCAGCGTTCAATATTTTTTTCAGGTAAGAAGTATCATTTCCGTAAATAACATTTTTCCAATCCTGTTCCCAGTAGAGCACTTTGTAATTACCGGCCCAATCTGGATTTTCAACATCAAGCCATGCCGGTTTATTGCTGTTCCATGAGGACTGCCAGTAATATCGGTAGTCTTCTGCTTCACCAATACTCATATAGCAAATTACCAATCGTGTTCCTCCATTTGCTTTTTGTTTCAGTGCAGTAATTTCATTCCCTGTGAATTCTTCATCATTAAAGAATAAATCCATTATCAATGCATCATAATTAGTGGCTGTTACTGCATTAATAAAGTCTTGCTTTGCAGAAAAATTTGAAGGATTAATGAGGTAAAGAAAATTCTTTGCCGCTGCCAATGTGCCGATGTTATCTGAATTTACTAAATAGGGTTGAGCAGGGAAGGAGGGAATATTATCCAGCTCGCGATGGTCAGCAGCAAAGGAGATATAGCCTTTTGCATTATTCTGTGTGTATGAAATATCCATGAATAAATGAGTGCTGCAATAATCGATAGCAAGAATTTGTTTGCCATTGGTTTTTGCTACATCAAGAAAATTTATAATGTATTCTCTGTCATCTGCGGGTGTTGCTTCATTGTCATTGTTGTAACCATAAAATAAATCTTCGCGACCTAAGCCATCAATTGCATTGAGGTAATCAGTTGCCGGAGCACCATTACTTTCATCAGTTGAAGAAACTAATTCCTGACCATTTTGAGGAATAACGATAAATCCGGAATGACTAGCTTTTCCGTATTCGCTTATTGCTTTTACAAATTCCCGCATCTCTTGCCTGAAATCCAAATCCGGAATATCGTCCTTCTTTTTACAGCCGGAAATAAACAAAATAAAGACAGATAATATAAGGGAGAAAATCTTTTTCATTTGGTTTTATTTCTAGTTTTACCATCTTAAAATTAATCAAAAATAGAATTATAGAATTATTTATGGCAACCGTAACATTAAAAGGAAAAGAAGTACAACTGAAAGGCAATTTACCCAAAGTAGGAGCAAAGGCGGAAGATTTTACAGCAGTAAAAACCGACCTGAGCGAAATAAGTCTTTATGACTTTGAAGATAAAGTAAAAGTAATAATAGGTGTTCCCAGTTTAGATACAGGAATATGCGCAACAGAAACAAGAACGTTTAATAAAAAGCTTGAAAGCAAAGAAGGTGTTGTGGGTTTGGTAGTTTCAAAAGATTTGCCTTTCGCTCAGAGAAGATTTTGTGAAACAGAAGGAATAAAAAATGTAGTTGCACTTTCTGATTACAGGTACAATGATTTTTGCAATGAATATAAAACTGAAATTATATCAGGGGGTATGAAAGGATTAAGTGCCCGTGCAGTTTTTGTAGTGGATAAAAGCAATGTTATCCGTTATGTGCAATTAGTTCCTGAAATTTCAACTGAGCCGAACTACGATGATGTTTTGGCAGCTGTTGATGAGCTGCTGAAATAAATCAGATAAGCTCTGCCCGCTCAAGCAGAATTTTCATTTCTCTCTGCATTTTCTTTGCTTCTTCACGAGCAGCTTCGGCAAAATCAGTACCGTTTGATGCGTAGATAATACCTCTCGAGGAATTGACAAGCAAACCACAATGTGAGTTGAAGCCATATTTTGCAACTTCTTCAAGGTTTCCTCCTTGTGCGCCAACACCAGGAACCAATAAAAAGTGGTCGGGGATAATTTCGCGTATGCGCTCCATCATATTGGCTTTAGTAGCACCTACCACATACATCATATTATCAGTATTGCCCCAGTTGCGTGAGGTGGTTATTATTTTTTCATAAACCTTTTCATTGCTTTCGGCAATTGGCAGAAACTGAAAATCAAATGCGCCTATGTTGGAAGTTGCCGCCAAAACAATTACCCATCGGTTTTTGTAATCCAGATATGGTTTTACAGAATCTTCGCCCATATAAGGCGAAACGGTTATGGAGTCAAAATCCAGTTGATCGAAGAAAGCGCGGGCATACATTTGAGTGGTGTTACCAATATCACCTCGTTTGGCATCAGCTATTTTAAAAATTCCCGGAGGAATTTCGCTCATTGTTTTTTCAAGACTAAGCCAGCTCTCAGATCCTCGGGATTCGTAAAATGCGATGTTGGGTTTATAGGCCACACACAAATCATGTGTAGCTTTTATAATCTGTTTATTGAATTCATAAACAGGGTCGTGAAAATCGAGCAGATGCAGTGGAATCTTGGCAATATCAGTATCTAAACCTATGCACAGAAAGGATTTCTTTTGCTTGATATGATAAAATAAATCTTCGCGATTCATGCTTGTTGGTCTTATCCGAAGGGGTTTTAACAGAGGTTTTGTGTTTAATGTTTCATGATACTATAGAGGATGCAGATTTTTTTCACCTTTGGGGCAATGTTTAAATACCTTGTTTCGCTCACTTTTGCGGTGCTTTTTGCGAGTAGCTCCTTTTCGTTAAACATTACTGAAATTGAAAACTTTGGGTCAAATCCCGGCAACCTGAAACTTTATTATTACAAGCCCAAAAACCTTTCAGACAGTTTGAAAGTGCCGGTTGTATTTGTTCTGCATGGCTGTTTGCAAAACGCAGAAAGCATTTCGGATCTTGCCGGTTGGAACAAACTGGCAGATATCAACGGTTTTATTGTGGTATACCCTCAACAGAAATATACAAACAACACTTCGGGCTGCTTTAACTGGTTTAAAAGGAAAGATATTACCAAAGGAAGCGGTGAGGTGCATTCCATTAAAGAGATGATTGATTACATGAACGGTAACTTCAACACCGATCCGTCAAAGGTTTTTGTGTCCGGAGTATCAGCAGGAGCTGCTATGTCTGTAGCATTAATGGCTTGTTACCCTGAAGATGTTAATGCAGGAGCTGTTTTTGCGGGAGCACCCTACAAGGTAGCATGCAATCCTTTTGAAGCCATGTTTGCATTCTGGTTGCCACCTAATAAATCGCCTGAGAAATGGGCAAAGCGTGTGTTTAAGCAGAACCCTGATTATGCGGGCAAGTATCCTCGAATGATTGTGGTTCATGGCAGAAAAGACTTCGTGGTTTTTATCCGAAACGGTTATGAATTGGTGCAGCAATGGACCGGTGTACACAGAACAGATGTGAAGCCCGAAAAGAAGGTACGTCCTTTTAATAATAACCCGGGCATAACACGCTTAGCCTATAACGATACTGAAAACAAGGAAGTAGTTGTTATGTACATTATAAAAGGTATAGGACATGCTCTTGCGCTGAATCCGGGAGATAAAGATGATGAAGGAGGTAAGTTGGGTATGTTTGGCAAAGACCTTGATTTCCATTCTACCTGGTGGATTGCAAAGGATTTTGGGTTGATAAAACAGCCGGTTACATCTAATCCCTGAAAGATTTTTACTTTTGCCGCCCTCATGGGGGATTAGCTCAGCTGGCTAGAGCGTTTGC
>SXHM01000131.1 GCA_005773695.1 Bacteroidota bacterium | reverse complement strand
TCCAGTTCGCCCTTTGCTAAGGTATCAGTTGCAGTTCCGGGTATCTGAAAAAATTTATCGGAATTTGATTCTGCATAAAAACTGAGTGATCGGTTTTCTTTATCGCGGATAATGATTTCAAAATTATCAACGGGATCGCCACCTGAAAATGAAAAAGGAACTGATAAAGTTTTGCCTAAAAGAAAAGTGTCCTGTTGTTGCTGAAAAGCTGCGCTGCCGGCTTCAAATAATTCGGTTAATACAATTCCATCTTTGTCGGCATATACTAATTCAACTTTGTTTGCAGGACAACCTAGAGGCTGCTCGTTGCGGTAATATGCACCACCAAATATCAGTGTTCCCTGAATTAGTTCAACTCCGTTTGCTGTAATTTTTGCAGGAGAAGTTAATGTCAGTGTAGTGCCGTTTTCGCCTGCAAAGCGGAATACTGCGCTTGCTGTTGCGGAAGCGGTTGCTTCATCAATGCTTACTTCGTATTTGCGGTAAATCTGGTCCTGTGCAACATCTTTAGAGTTTCCGGTTTCGTTGCTTTGGCAGGCAGTGAAAATTACTGCAATCAGAATTGATAATCCTAAAAGGTTTTTACTCATGTCAGTAATTTTAGAATTAGTGTATTCGTGAGAAAAGTTCATCAGAGTTGATATTATGGTTAGGAACAAAAATAACTAATTTCGCCAAAAATTTAAACTATGGCACGCACCGATCTTTTCCAGGCTCCTGATTATTATCTTGTTGATGACCTGCTTACTGACGAACAAAAACTGATACGCGATTCAGTTCGCGCATGGGTGAAAAAAGAAGTTTCACCTATTATTGAAGAGGCTTGCCAGACAACTACTTTTCCTAAACATCTGATTAAAGGTTTGGCAAGTGTTGGTGCTTTTGGTCCATACATTCCAACTGAATATGGCGGTGCTGGTTTAGACCAGATTTCATACGGATTAATAATGCAGGAATTGGAAAGAGGTGATTCGGGTATTCGCTCTACAGCATCCGTTCAAAGCTCGTTGGTGATGTATCCTATTTTCACCTACGGGTCTGAAGAACAAAAGAGAAAATATCTTCCAAAACTTGCAGCAGGTGAGATGATGGGATGTTTCGGATTGACAGAACCTGATCACGGTTCAAACCCATCGGGAATGATTACCAATTTTAAAGATGCAGGTGACCATGTGATTTTGAACGGAGCAAAAATGTGGATTTCTAATGCGCCTTTTGCGGATATAGCTGTGGTATGGGCAAAAAACGAACACGGTGTTATTCATGGCTTAGTGGTAGAACGCGGAATGGAAGGTTTTACTACTCCTGAAACACATGGCAAATGGTCGCTGCGCGCATCGGCAACAGGTGAATTGGTTTTTGATAATGTTAAAGTTCCTAAAGAAAATATTTTCCCGAATGTAAAAGGATTGAAAGGTCCGTTGGGTTGTTTGAACTCTGCACGCTATGGAATTTCGTGGGGAGTAATTGGTGCGGCAATGGATTGTTATGATGCAGCCTTGCGTTATTCCAAACAGCGTATACAATTCGGGAAACCGATTGGCGCCTTTCAGCTGCAGCAAAAGAAGTTGGCTGAAATGATTACCGAAATTACCAAAGCACAATTACTGAGCTGGAGGTTGGGAGTTTTGAAAAACGAACACCGTGCTACGCCTCAGCAAATTTCAATGGCAAAACGCAACAACGTAAACATGGCATTAGAGATAACCCGCAACGCACGACAGATGTTAGGCGGTATGGGCATCACGGGTGAATACCCTATTATGCGCCACATGATGAATTTAGAATCGGTGGTAACGTATGAAGGCACGCACGACATTCATTTGCTGATAACAGGAATGGATGTAACGGGGTTTAATGCGTTTGAATAATCGTATGTTTGCGCCCCTTTTGAAAAAGCATTTATGAAACGTATTACCGATTACCGCAAATTATTTGGCATTACCAAGGAGGGCAACCTTGCAGAGTTAAAAACCATTTATCGCAACTTAATGAAAGAGTGGCATCCTGATAAATTTCAGGATCCTGCTGCGCATGCCGAAGCGGAGTTAAAGAGTAAAGAAATTATAGAGGCGTATCATTTTCTGGTAAGTCTTTCGCCTGAAACACATTTGCAGTATAAAGAGGCATACACTGCCACCATCACTACTTCAGGGATTGATGATTTCCGCTACAAAGGAGTAACGCTGACAGTTATTTTTACCGATGGAAGTGCGTATGAATATTTTGGTGTGCAAAAAAACACTTACAACAAACTGATTAATTCAGACAATCGTATTCGCTTTGCCAGAAGGCATATCTTTGAAAGTTATCCGTACAGGAAAACAACTAAGGCTTCGGATAAGGAGTAGCTTGCTACTCTGCTTCCTTTTTCTTGAAATCTAAATTATAAGTTAGCGAAGCCTGCAAGGTGTGATTGCGCTCTGCTTTTATCCCGTCTGCTTTTATAACATACTGATTAAGGTAACCTAACTGCACATTTACATTTTTGCTGAACATCCATCCCAAGGCAAGATACAGACGGTTCTGGTCTAGAATGTTTTTGCCAATGCCGGCACCAAAACCCAGAAACACTTCGTCATACACCGAAACAAAAAGTGTATTGTTTGTCATTTCCTTTTTTGTAAGCGGAATATTTATGAGAAAACGATAGCGGCCGCGCTGACGAAAATTGTATTTATCATATTCATATTCTCCTGCGGAATTAATTGTTTTAGCTTCCAGAAAACGTTGCTCTAAACGAAAGCGGTGATGGAAATAAAAGCGCCCTGCTTTTTGTGTAAGAATAAATTGTTCCCAGATGCGGTGTTCATTAAAAGTATAAGCTGTGGGCTGACTGCCGTAAGGATAAGTAACAATCCAACCATAACCGGCAGTAAGCTGCGGTCCTTGTTTGGTATAATAATCAACACCCAACCGCAATAGTGATTGTTGCCAGTTTTGCACAACATCGTTTCTGCGCCATTGATATTCGGTGTGAATTCCCCAGCGTTCGCTAAGGCGGTGATTACCAAAATACATAAACCAACCGTGTGCCTGAGTTGAAATTAGTTTTTGCGCCTGTGAAGAAAGACTTATAACAAGAAAAAAAGATAGCAGATAAATTCGTTTCATTCTACAATTGGACATTCTGCAAAAATAAATGTGTCGCTACGTTTTTGCATCCATTGAAACCCAAAATTATGTTAATGAGATGTTATCAGAACTTGTTTGTCAGGATAATTTCGGAACTTTGACCGGAAAGCAAAATAAACTGCAAGGATTTGCGTTAATAGTTATAGAAATCATTGCAAACAAAAAGTTAAAGTGAAAAACAAATTTATAATACTCCTGTTCAGCAGCATTTTTCTGGCTGGTTTTGTAGAAGCACAAATCAAGAACACGATAGTAAGTGTAGAGGACAACGCAGATTTTTGTTCCGATGATCCTATTATAGCCATGCTCGACAGCCTGTGCACGATTGAATTTTTTAAAAGTTCATCGTTTACAACTGATACAAGCTTACTGAACGTTTACAATTTCTCTTCTGATTCAGTTCCCGTTTATGACGATTTTATTTACGAATACCGTTTGGGTAAATTAGATGCGCTTTCACCTTTTGATCTGGATTACAATGCCTCTGTAAAAAGCTATATCAATGCCTACACGGTGCAGAAGCGACAAAAAGTAGCACAATTACTTGGTTTGGCGCAACACTATTTTCCGTTGTTTGAAGAAACACTGGATAAATATGATTTGCCTTTGGAGTTGAAACACCTTGCTATTATTGAATCGGCTCTTAACCCGGTGGCTAAATCAAAATCAGGCGCTATGGGGCTTTGGCAGTTTATTTACGGAACAGGTAAAATGTATAACCTTAAAATCAATTCGTATGTAGATGAGCGCTGCGACCCGTATTTATCAACCGTTGCCGCTTGCGAATACCTGAAATATCTTTATGGTTTGTTTGGCGACTGGCAGTTGGTCCTTGCTGCTTACAATGGTGGTCCGGGAACGTTGAACAAAGCCATGAGACGCTCTGGCAAAAAAACATATTGGGAATTACGCCCTTACCTGCCTGTTGAAACGCAGGGTTATGTTCCGGCTTTTATTGCTGCCACGTATGTAATGAACTATGCATCGGAACACAATATTTATCCGCTTTCTCCCCGCATTTTTCATTATCAGGTTGATACGCTTCACGTTAAAAACAAACTCACCTTTGAAAGTCTTTCAAAGGTGTTGGATATTTCGGTTGAAGATCTTGAATATCTGAATCCGTGCTACCGCAAACAATTTATTCCTGCAACGGAAGAGTTTAATACGTTGGTCTTGCCCAAACAAAAAGTGGGCTTGTTTATGGCTAATGAAACCGATTTGTATAGTATGAATCAGGAAGTTTCGGCACCGGCTATTGCTGCGGTTGAAAAAATTTCGACACCGGGCGAACAGAAAAAACATACTATCAAAAGCGGAGAGACGCTGAGCAGCATTGCATCAAAATACCGTTGCTCGGTAAGTGATTTGAAAGACTGGAACAAATTAAGAGGGAACACTATACATCCGGGAGATAAACTGATTGTATATACTGCCGCTGCTACTAAACCAAAAAAAGAAGTTGCTGCTGAACAGAAACCGAAAGTTGAAACTGCAC
>SXHM01000130.1 GCA_005773695.1 Bacteroidota bacterium | reverse complement strand
TGAGCATAAACGTCACCTGAACAAGCATTAGGAAGGTATCCCATTGCACTGTCAGGGTAAATTCCAGGGTCTCCGGCAAATTGAGGATCTGGAGTACAAGCTTGTGCATTAGCTTTCTGTGCAACTAGAATTGCACATGAACCAATCATTAAAAAAGAGAGTAATTTTTTCATCATTTGTTTTTGTTTTTTAGGTTTTTAATTTGGATTAGTGTTTTAATAACTGCGCAAATATAGGAATTATATTTGGGTTCAAACAAACTGTTTTTAACTGTAAATTGTTAATTTTTTGTAAATAAAAAAGCCGTTCCTAATTGAGAGGAACGGCTTTTTAAGATATTATCTATCAGTAATTTATTTACCGGAAACAACCATTCGTTTGGTAATACTGTTTTTCCCGTTTGTTAAAGTATAGAAGTATGCACCCGGAGCTAACTTCTCAGAGGTGTAATTTAGTGTATTCACTCCTGTTAATGCATTGATTTTGCTGTTATGAACTTGTCTTCCAATCATATCATAAACATTAAAATTTACAGTTTCTGCTACAGGACTGTTGAATTTAATTGTTGTAGAACCATTGAAAGGGTTTGGAACGTTTTGAATTACATCAAATTTTGAAGAATTCAGCATTTCAACACCTACATTTCCTACATACAGACTGTAAACTTCAAGTGCATAAGGAAGTGTAAGAGGATCTCCTCCGGTTCCGGTACTATCTAATAAACCTGATAATACAACGTTAAATATGATCGGGTATACCCCAACTGTGTCATTAACAATGCCCGATATAATGAAACATCCATCCGTTCCGCCTAAATAAGTACAGTTACCTAAACTGCTGTTGCATCCATAAGTAAGACCATTGGGAAGACCTGTTACAGATTCAAGATAGATACTATCAAGAAAAACTGTAATAACCGAAACAGTAGTATCGGTGGGAACTGAGATTGTTATTGTTTGCTCGTAATAATCACCAATCTGATCTATAACGCTATCCGGTAGCATAGGATAAACCAAACCTGTTGCATTCGGGTCAGGTGTGCAAACCTGTGCAAAACCTGATGTGGCAATTGCCGTGATTGTAATTAAAGAAAGTAGAATTTTTTTCATAATTAATTGTTAGTTGTTTTTATTTGAGGTTAAAGTAAATATTATGCTTGCTTGTCAGCATCACGTTCTATTTCTTCCATAAAAAGCAGGTCAACAGCTTCACTTACTGTCGGAGCTATATTTAAAATGGTATCTAACTGTGAAATAGAAATCAATTTCATTACAGAGCGCTGCAAACCAGTTAGAACAAACGTTCCGCTTGAATTTTTGCATAAACGGTTAGCAACAAGAATTGCGCTCAACCCTGATGAATCGCAATACCGTGTGTCGGTCAGGTCAATAATAATATTTTTAAAACCCTCTGAATTAAGGACAACTAGTTCCGATTTCAGTGAAGGAGAAGTATGACTATCCAACTTCTCATCTTTGAGATTTATTTGGGCATATTTTTCTTTTTTGTCAATAGTGTAGCTGTTGTTGCTCATACTTGGTTGTGTTTAAAAATCAAAAGTAGCAAAATTTATTCGCCAAATTTAAAAAACATTTATTCAGAAAAAAATTCATGATGCTAAAAGATACAAAACAGCCATACGGATTGCAACTCCGTTTTCAACCTGCTGCAGAATAACCGAATGTTTTGAATCTGCAACATCGCTGGTTATCTCCACACCGCGATTGATTGGACCCGGGTGCATGATGACTATTTCTTTTTTAAGTGAATCTAAAATCTGTTTATTCAATCCATACATCATAACATACTCGCGCAACGATGGGAAATATTGAATATCCTGCCTTTCCAGTTGAATCCTCAACATATTGGCAACATCGCACCATTGCAGCGCTTTTTTCATATCGTGCTCTACTTTTACATTTAAGGCGCTGATGTATTTAGGAATAAGTGTTGTGGGCCCGCAAACCATTACTTCTGCACCCATTTTTTGCAGGCAATAGATGTTGGAGATTGCCACGCGGGAATGAAGAATATCACCGATAATGGCAACTTTAACACCTTTCAAGTCGCCTAATTTTTCGCGGATTGAGAAAGCATCTAACAAACCCTGAGTAGGGTGTTCGTGCGCACCATCACCTGCATTTACAATTTTTGCTTTCACGTGATTTGCCAGAAAAAGCGGTGCTCCCGGTTTCGGGTGACGCATTACCACAATATCCACTTTCATTGCCAGAATATTGTTGACTGTATCAATCAGCGTTTCACCCTTGCTCACAGAAGATGATGAAGCTGCAAAATTTACCACATCGGCTGATAATCTTTTCTCGGCAAGTTCAAAAGAAAGTCTTGTACGGGTTGAGTTTTCGAAGAAAATATTGGCAATGGTAATATCGCGGAGCGAAGGAACTTTTTTAATCGGACGGTTAATGACTTCTTTAAACTGATCGGCCTGAGAAAAAATAAGTTCAATATCGTTTTTGGTGATGTATTTTATTCCAAGAAGATGTTGAACACTCAGTTGACTCATGGTTTATTGCTCATTTTTGAAGTAATAATACTTTGTCTTCTCCGTCTGTTTCTTTC
>SXHM01000129.1 GCA_005773695.1 Bacteroidota bacterium | reverse complement strand
TCTACCAAATGAGCTACTTCCGCTTTTATTATCTCAGGATTTTAGAATTTTCATCCTAAATCCCCTAATTCCTTTGTGGGGAGAATAGGATTTGAACCTATGAACTCCGAAGAGGACAGATTTACAGTCTGTTGCCGTTGGCCACTTGGCTATCTCCCCTACGATACCCTGTTTTAATTCAATCTTTTAAAGAACGAGAGCCGATGGAGGGATTCGAACCCCCGACCAGCTGATTACAAATCAGCTGCTCTGGCCAACTGAGCTACATCGGCATTTTTCCTCTTTTTCAAGCCGTCAACCATAATTCTGCCGTTTTTCAGTCCGGTAAATCTCCAACGTTTTGGTGATTTTCCGTTTGGCTTTAATCTTCTGCAACGCCTGTCATTCCTACGTTTTCAGCAATTTATTTTATTGATAAAAACGCAGTCCTCCGTAAAAAAAGGACTGCAAATGTAGAAAACATTTGATTGCTGCCAAAAATTATTTCAGATATTTTTTCTACACCCGTTGTATTTATGCAGTAAGCCAAAGATTATCAGCCTGTTTGAAAGCAATTTATTTTTAATTGCCGAGTTGCATATTCAACCACACCTTTACCTCATCATAAATTTGTTGTTTGTTTACTGCATTTGGACCAAACACATCATGCCCTGCATTATTAAAAACAGTGGTATCGGTTGCTATGCCATATAAGGCAAGGGTATCAAACATGGCAATGCTCTGCTGTGCAGGTACTAAATCGTCTAACCCCCCGCTGATAAAAAAGGTAGGAACATTGTTGTAATTATAGATAGGACTTCCGGCAGCATATAACTGAGGATTAGTTTGAAACGTTGTTCCAAAAAAAAGCTCAAAAACAAAGTAAATACCATAGTTGATGGCATATTGATGAAAAACGGGGTCGGTCATGTCGGTTGGACCTACAATGGAAATAACTGTTTTAACAGCGTTGGTGCTGTCATAAGCATGGGCATAAAGTAAGGAAAGATGTGCACCGGCACTTCCGCCAATCAATGCAAATTTGTTGTTGTTTATTTTCCATCCATCGGCTTTTGACTGCATAAAATCAATGGCTTTGGCAATGTCCTGCATCTGATTATGAAAATTACCATTGGCATACCGGTAATTCATAGATGAAACAGCATAACCCGAATTAAGAAACTCATTTATTATTTCCTGCGACCAATCGACTTTATCACCGGCTACCCAGGCGCCACCGTGAATAAGCAATACCATTGATGTACTTGTGTCGCGATTTTGCGGAAGGTAAATATCTATTTTGTTGCGCGGATCGCTTCCGTAATTCAGGTTTTTGAATGTAAGGCCGGTATCCTGTTTTTTGCAGGAACTGAAAAGCAAGAGAACCAAAATAGCATTAATAAAAAACTTAGGCATTAGCAGAGCATGTTTTGGCAAAGGTAAAAAATACGCCTTTATTTATTTGTAATTTTCGGCCGTTATGTTTATCCGTTTTTTTAAAACCAATCAGCCTGCTTCCTTTATAGCTCTTCCATTATTTGCAGCTCTTCTATGGTTAGTTTCATGGTTACATCCATTAACTCCGGCAACCGTTTTCGGTATGCCCTTTTATTTGGGATTTGAATTTATTAATAGTGTTACTCTTCTATCTGAAGCGCTTGCATTTGTGCTTGTGCTTATACAAGGCTTTTATTTAAACTATCTTATTAATAAATATGATTTACGTGATTCGCGTGACCGTAGTAATTTCTTGCCTGCCTTATTCTGTCTATTTTTTCTTTCGCTTTTCCCTTCTTTAAGAACATTGTTGCCACAACATTTTTCAGCAATATTTTTGTTGCTGATGCTGGATAGGGTTTTTGATTCGTATCGGAAAGATTCTGCCTTTTCACATTGTTTTGATGCAGGACTTTTTGCCAGCATTGCTTCTCTGTTTTATTTTCCAACTGTTATTTTTTTCTTTTTGATCTGGACTGGCTTTGTTTTGCTGCGTGCATTTAACTGGCGCGAATGGCTGATCTCATTTTTGGGATTTATAATCCCTTGGCTGATGGTGATTACATATTTTTTCTGGTTCGACAGGCTTGATTATTTTTTCATTAATAAGATTGGTTCAGCGTTTTCTGCCTACTACTTTGATTTCGGGAATCCCGATAACGCAGTGCTTATTTATGTTTTTAACGGTCTGTTGTTTGTTCCTGCTATGATGAATTTTATGAAAATGATGTCTTCAGGAAAAATAAAAGTCAACAAATTTCTGTTGCTGTTTATGTGGTATTTATTTTTTGCAGTTGTATCAGGATTAGTTTTTCCTGTTGCTTCTTACACGCATTTTACACTTACAGTTATTCCGCTTGCAGTAATATTTTCGAATTGGTTTTTATCACTGAAAAAAGCATGGATAGCCGAATCGCTATTTATAATTTTGTTGGGTGCTTTTATTTATGCAGAGATAATGAGCAGGATTTGAATATAATCAACCTGCTTTATGGAATCCTCCCCTTTTCCGCATCTTTGTCATGTAATTCCGAAAATACTACCCGATGAAAACCTTAAAATACTCCCTGATTCCCGCTTCCTTGTTGCTTGTTCTGTTAACCGCCTTCAGTATCAACAACAGTGTACGCAACAACAAATTCAACTACATCATGAAAAATGAAGATTATTCAAAACAATGGGCGCAAATAGATTCCCTCACCAAAAAAGGGCTAACCAAATCTGCGCTGGAAGTAATAGATGTTATTTTCAAAGACTCGAAAAGGAATAACAATGCACCACAGTTCATCAAAGCGGTGATACATAAAATGAAGTTCAGCTCTTACCTCGAAGAAGATGCCCTGAAGAAAAGCATCCTTGAAATGGAAGCCGAGCTTAAAGATGCACAGTATCCTATAAAGCCTGTGCTGCATTCCATTTTGGCGCAATCCTATTGGAGTTACTACGAGCACAACCGCTGGATATTTATGGACCGCACCGAAACGGTTGACTTTGTGCCCGAAGATTTAAGCACCTGGGATTTGAAGAAGATTGTTACACAGGTTGATTTCCACTACCGCAAAAGTCTGGAAGAAGCAGATAAGCTGAAAGAGTTACCCATCTCCACCTTTGATGCCGTGCTGATGGAAAGCCGCAACGCACGCGAGCTGCGCCCTACCGTGTATGACTTTCTTGCCCACCGCGCCATTGATTTTTACATGAACGAAGAAACAGGGTTAACACAACCGGCTTTTAAGTTTGAGATAGAAGGCGCGAAATATTTCGCTGTTGCAAAAGAGTTTGCTGCACTTAACATTACTACCCCCGACAGCACTTCGTTGGAATACCGTGCGGTATTTTTACTACGCGATGTTATAAAATTCCACACCGAAGATAAAAACCCCGATGCCCTGGTGGATGCAGATTTAAAACGTTTACGTTTTATGCGCAGCCATTCGGTTGATGCAGCTAAAGACAGTCTTTATCTTGCAGCGCTTGAACGCTCAGAAAAAGAACACCTTGCTTTTCCGGTCTCCACCGAAATTTCGTATGAAATAGCCAACTACTTTTTTACACAGGGCAGCGGCTACAATAAAGGCGATGATGATGAACTGAAATGGAAAAAGAAGGCAGCGTATGATAAATGCAACGAAGCCATCAGCCGCTTCTCTTCTTCATTCGGAGCAAGCAATTGCCGCAGTCTGCTCACAAGCATTACACAAAAGAGTATGTCGTTCAATGTAGAGCGTGTTAACCTTCCCAATCA
This sequence comes from Bacteroidota bacterium, assembly GCA_005773695.1. The sequence continues at coordinate 8,240 of SXHM01000129.1, read as the reverse complement.
ACCGTTTCTGGCATTAATCAATTACGCCAACCTTGCAAAAGCAGGCGAAAAAAAGGCAAAGATTTATTTCCGGATAGCAACGCTTGACTATGAGAAATACAAAAAATTCCGCAGAAAATACTACGGTGAAGAACAGATAAAAGAACTGTTCAGCATTTCAAAAGTAGTCAGCGAAACTGACTTTAGTTTACCCGATGAAGGAGATTTCAATTCGCATTCAACCGAACTGAAACTACCCCCGATGAAAACAGGATTGTATGTGGTGTTTGCATCTACCTCCGCTGATTTTTCTACAGACGGCAATGCAGTGGCTTATACTATAACATCGTTTTCAGATATTGCCTTCTCTAACCGACAGGAAGAAAAGGGCAACCGTGGTTTTGTAGTGGTTTCGCGCAGTTCGGGAACTCCTTTACAAGGAGTGAAAGCGCAATTGTGGGAAGAATATTACAATTATGCCTCACGTGAATACGACCTGCGCAAGAGTGGTGTTTACACCAGCGATGCCAACGGACAGTTTTCAGTAAAAGGAAAACTGGAACGCGAGAATTACATCGTACAGATGAACTACAACGGTGATGAACTCATTACCGACAATTCGTTTTACTCTTATTACTACGGTGATCCGCAAAAGCAGAAGGTGCAGTCCACACACTTCTTTACCGACCGCGCTATCTATCGTCCCGGACAAACTATTTATTTCAAAGGTATCCTGATTGAAAAAGACGGTAATAACCAGAACATTGTTACAAATGCCAAAACAACGGTTGCCTTATACGATGTCAATTACGAAAAGGTAGCTTCACTGGATTTGACTACCAATGAATACGGCACTTTCAGCGGCACCTTTACGGCACCAACAGGGGTGCTCACCGGCAGCATGACCATACAAAACGAAACCGGTTCACATGCTGTGCAGGTGGAAGAATACAAGCGTCCTAAGTTTGAAGTAACATTCAAACCTTTTTCGGGAACATTTAAATTAAGCGAAACAGTAAACGCAAAAGGTAGTGCAAAAGCTTACGCAGGTTCTAACATTGACGGTGCAGAAGTGAAGTACCGTGTGGTTCGCAGCGCCTACTTTCCATATCCCTGGTATTGTAAGCGAGGCTGGTTTCCACCCACTGAAAGCATGGAGATTCTGAACGGAACAACAACTACTGATATCAACGGTGAGTTTGAAATTTCGTTTCAGGCTATTCCCGACCGCAGCATCAAAAAGGAATACAAGCCTTCGTTTACCTACACCATTTATGCCGATGTAGTGGACATCACAGGAGAAACACGCAGTTCCGAGACATCAGTAACCATAGGCTATACAGCACTTAACCTTTCGCTGGATATTCCTGAAACGCTGAACCGTGAAGCGAAAAAAGATTTCACGATTAACACCACCAACCCTGCCGGAGAATTTGAAGCAGCCAAAGGAACGCTTACCGTTTACAAGCTGAAAACCCCGAACGATATTCTGCGCAAACGCAAGTGGGCAGAACCGGATTTGTTCATTTACACCAAAGAACAATTCAAAGCCGATTTTCCTGATGCCAGCTACAGTGATGAGAATGTACGTGAAAATTATCCTAAAGAAAAAGAAGTGCTGAAACTGAATTTCGACACAGAAAAAGATAAAACACTAAAAGCAGAAAAACTTTCAGCATTGGCGCAGGGTCTTTATTTAGCCGAAACCAGTTCAAAAGATAAATACGGAGAAGAGGTAAAAGCCCTGAATTACTTTTTAGTATTCTCGGAGAAAGAAACCAAAATGCCGGTAGTAATTTCCGATTGGTTTACGGCTATAAAAACCACTGCCGAGCCGGGCGAAAATGTTTCATTAATTATCGGCACTTCTTATAAAGACGCGAAAGTGCTGTATGAAATAGAACAGTTTGATGTCGTTGCAAACAAGAGTTTTATCTCACAGAAAGAATGGCTTACCCTGAATGATGAGCAGCGCCTGCTTACCATTCCGGTGAAGGAAGAGCACCGCGGAAACTTCACGGTGCACCTTACCTTTTTCAAAAACAACGAGGCATTTACGCACTCCCAATTAATCTCGGTTCCTTACACCAATAAAGAACTGGATATTGAGTTTGAAACCTTCCGTAACAAACTGCAACCGGGAGAGAAAGAAGAATGGAAGCTGAAGATAAAAGGAAAGAAAGGTGAGAAGGTAGCAGCTGAAATGGTGGCTGCTTTGTACGATGCCTCTTTAGATGCCTTTGCTCCCAACTCCTGGTATTTTGATATCTACAATTACTTCTATTCAAGCATGGGATGGAATGCAGATCTGTTCAGCATATCTTCTTCTGCTCTTTATCAGAAAAACTGGAATACGGTTGGTCCTTACCGCCAGAGTCATATCTATGATCAGTTGAATTGGTTCGGGTATTATTTCAATAACGGCTATTTCAGAGGAAGTTATGATTCTGAAGGAGATGTATTAATGGAAAGAAGCGTTTCAGTTTCAGAAGTAACACAGGAGCTGCAAAGTATTGTTGTTACAGCAGGTTCACGTTTAGACAATAAGAAAAGTAAAAATGCAGAATTTGCTAATGGAATGGCAATGATGGATGCAACAACAGTTGCAACTGGTGAAGATAATAGGGATGTGTCCGGTAAATTTTCTTCACCCTCTCCTCCTGATGAAAAAGCGGGAGGAGAGAAAGGTGCTTTAAGCGGAGTGCAGGCTCGCAGTAATTTCAATGAAACAGCGTTCTTCTATCCTCATTTGCAAACCGATGAACAAGGCAATGTGGTAATCAGCTTTACTATTCCCGAGGCACTTACCAAATGGAAAATGCTGGGCTTTGCACATACCAAAGATTTGAAATACTCGGTAACGCAAAACGAACTGGTAACACAGAAAGAACTGATGGTGATGCCCAATGCTCCACGCTTTTTTAGGGAAGGAGATAAGATTACTTTCAGTGCAAAGGTTTCTAACCTGAGCGAAAATGCATTGACAGGGACTTCACAATTGTTTTTGTTTGATGCACTCACCATGCAGCCTGTAGATGCAGCATTGAAAAATACTGCGGCTACAAAAACCTTTACGGCAGAAAAAGGACAAAGCACTGCTTTGACCTGGAACATTGAAATTCCGGCAGGCATTTCTGCTGTTACCTATAAGGTAGTTGCAAAGGCAGGAAAGTTTTCTGACGGAGAAGAGATGGCGGTACCTGTGCTGACTAATCGTATGCTGGTAACCGAATCATTGCCTCTGCCGGTGAGATACAATCAGCCTAAAACGTATAAGCTTAACAAACTGCTCACAAATAATTCCACAACACTTACCAATCACAACCTCACATTGGAGTTTACTGCTAATCCTGCGTGGTATGCTATACAGGCATTGCCTTACATGATGGAGTATCCGTATGAATGTTCGGAGCAGGTTTTCAGTCGCTTTTATGCCAACAGCATTGCTACGCATATTGCCAACTCAAGTCCGAAAATTAAAGCAGTATTTGATGCATGGAAACGCGATTCTGAATCAGACAAAGGCAGCACCGCATTGTTGTCTAACCTTGAAAAGAACCAGGAATTGAAATCATTGTTGCTGGAAGAAACGCCTTGGGTAATGCAGGCAAAAGATGAAACCGAGCGTAAGAAAAGACTGGGGTTGCTTTTTGATTTAAATAAAATGAGTCATGAATTAGACGGTGCTTTGCGCAAGTTAGAGAAAGCTCAGGTATCAAATGGCGGCTGGCCATGGTTTCCGGGAATGCCCGATAGTCGCTACATAACACAGCATATTGTAACCGGCATGGGACATTTGCAAAAGCTGGGGGTTATTGACTTTGAGAAAGACCGCAAAGCGTGGAACATGACTCAACAGGCTGTGCGTTACCTTGATGACCGCATCCGTGAAGATTATGAGAATTTAAAAAGGTATAAAGTTAACTTAAGCAAGAATAATCTGGGCAGCGATCAGATACAATATCTTTATGCGCGAAGTTTCTTCCAAAGACAGATTGAGATTTCTTCTAACAATAAAGAAGCATTCAATTACTACAAAGGTCAGTCAGAAAAATTCTGGTTAGAGAACAGCCGCTATATGCAGGGCATGATAGCATTGGCTTTGCATCGTTATGCGACAAAAACAATTCCAACAGATATTATGAAGTCGTTGAAAGAAAATTCGCTTCACAGTGATGAGATGGGTATTTACTGGAAAGATATGTCGGGAGGATTTTACTGGCACCAGGCACCAATTGAAACACAGGCATTGCTGATTGAAGCGTTTGATGAAGTTACGAACGATCAGGATGCGGTAGCAGAATTAAAAATATGGCTGCTGAAACAAAAACAAACACAAGATTGGAAAACCACAAAAGCCACGGCCGAAGCTTGTTATGCGCTGTTGCTCAAAGGAACAGATTGGTTGGAAGAAACTCCGCAAGTTGAAATTAATGTTGGAAAATATCTGGTGTATAACAGCAACCCGTCAAGAGGAATTCGTGAGAATGAACTATATGTCGGGCATCAGGCTGATGCAGGAACAGGATATTTTAAAACTTCGTGGAGCGGCAAAGACATCACCAAAGAAATGGGTGAGGTGAAAGTAAATGTGAAAAGTGAAAAACAGGAAAAAGGAATTGCCTGGGGAGCATTATACTGGCAGTATTTTGAGCAATTAGATAAAATCACACCTGCCGAAACACCATTGAAGCTGACTAAAAAATTATTTCTTGAAAAGCCTTCTGCCACAGGACCTGTTATTACCCCGATAACTTCACTGACAGTTTTGCATCCGGGTGATAGAATAAAAGTGCGTGTGGAATTAAGTGTTGACCGTGCCATGGAATTTGTTCACCTGAAAGATATGCGCGCATCAGGTTTTGAACCGGAGAATGTGATCTCGCAATACAAATACCAAGGAGGATTAGGCTATTATGAAAGCACACGAGATGCAGCCACTAATTTCTTTTTCGCTTATCTGCCAAAGGGAAGTTATGTGTTTGAATATCCTTTACGAGTTTCGCACAAAGGAGATTTCTCGAACGGAATTACTAGTGTTCAGTGTATGTATGCTCCTGAATTTGCAGCACATTCGGAAGGCATAAGAGTAAAGGTGGAGTAAAGGATTAATTTTGCGTGAGCTAAACAATTTCTTTTGCTGAGCAAAACGCAATCTTATATTTTCTTTGCTGCAATTTTTGCAGTTTACATCATCAGCGGCTTCATTGATGTGATGGATGTGGATGCTGCGCAATATGCATCCATAGCACGCGAAATGCTGGAACGCGGAGATTGGTTGCATGTTACCAATCGCTATAAAGACTATTTAGATAAGCCACCTTTATTGTTTTGGTTGTCTGCAATATCGTTTAAGTTATTTGGCATCTCCAACTTTGCTTACAAATTACCATCGTTGTTGTTTGCAGTGCTTGGGATTTTCTCTACTTACAAATTAGGCAAACTGCTGTATTCCGAAAAAACAGGAATGCTTGCAGCATTGATTTTTGCTTCCTGTCAGGCGATGTTTCTTATTACGAATGATGTGAGAACAGATACTATTCTTACAGGGGCAATTATTTTTTCTATCTGGAATATTGCAGCATTTAATCAAAACGGAAAATGGACTTCATTGCTGGCAGGGTTCACCGGAATTGCTTTGGCGATGCTTGCTAAAGGACCAATCGGATTGATGGCTCCGGCAATGGCTTTCGGCTCTCACTTTGTTTTAAGAAGAGAGTGGAAAAGAATTTTCAGATGGCAATGGATAGTTGGGTTGTTGATTATTATAATTCTGCTGTCACCGATGCTTTTAGGTTTATATCAGCAGTTTGATATGTATCCTGAAAAAGGAATTTCCGGAATTCGTTTTTATTTATGGGACCAGAGTTTCGGAAGACTGACAGGCGACAATCCTTTTATTAACAGCCAGCAGAAACCGCAGCAAGCTGACCCCTTCTTTTTTATTCATTCTTTTTTGTGGGCATTTTTACCGTGGAGTTTGTTTTTCATTTTCGGTTTTTGGCAAAAACTGAAAACTATTTTTCTCTCAAAGTTTAGTCTGAACGGAAACGAAGAAGCAATAACATCTGGAGGATTTACATTAGTGTTTATTGCCATGAGTTTATCAGACTATAAACTGCCCCACTATATTTTTATTGTGTTTCCGTTTGCTGCAATCATCAGTGCAGATTATCTGTTGAGAATATTTGAAAATGCAGAAAAGAAAAAACATCAACGAATTCTCGGTGTTGTTCAAAGCCTTACAATTGTTTTAATCTGGTTGGTTATCCTTGCGCTTTGTATTTATTCTTTTCCGATAAAAAATGTTTTCTTGTTTGCGGGTTTAATTATATTCCTTGCCTTGACTTTTTATTTCATCATCATTAAATCTGAACCACTTCAAAAATTTATTACAGCTTCTTTAGTCACAATGGTTGGCGCAAACTTTATATTGAGCGCACACTTGTATACAATATTGCTATCGTATCAAAGTGCTGTTTCAGCAGGAAGATTTATTGAAAGTAAACATGTTCCGAACGAACAATTTGTATGTTACAACTCAGGAGGACATTCGCTTGATTTTTACAGCAAGAGAATAGTACCTTGGATACAGTCACCAGAAAACGTTAATGAAAGGATTCAAAATGGTGAAGTGTGGGTTTTTACTAATGAAGAAGGAAAAAAAATTTTTGAAAAAGAAAAGATTTCTACGGATAGTGTTATATTGTATTCGGATTACAAAGTAAGCATGCTATCATTGCCGTTTATGAGACCTGCTGAACGGGAAAAGATGTTGCAGAAGAAGTATCTGCTCCGATTCGCGAAGAATTAATTCTTCAGAAAATTTATCACAGCCGTATAAAATTCTTCAGGTTTTTCAGTATGTACCCAATGCCCTGAGGTTATAGAAATAATTTCAGAGTTTGGATACAATTTCTTTATCTCTTCTTCATCAGAAGGTCTAATATAATCTGATTTTTTACCACTGATAAATAGAGCAGGTTCGGTTGAACCTTTTGTTGTTTCAACACCAACTTCATGAATGTTTTCTGCAATCATGGGTAGATTGAATCTCCATTCAAATTTTGTGTTATCATTTTCTTTTCGTGCAAGATTTTTTAGCAGAAACTGTTTTGTGCCGAAATCGGAAATATAACCCGAGAGTAATTCATCGGCTTCGTTTCTTGATTTCAGATTTGCCAAATCAATGGAAAGCAGAGCTTCCAGGATAGTATCGTGATGAATAGGATAAAAACGTGGGGCAATATCAACAACAACTAATTTCTTAACTCTTTCGGGATGTTCACCAGCAAAACACATTGCAGTTTTTCCGCCCATGCTGTGACCAATGATGTTTGCTTTTGAAAGGTTGTGTTCGTCAAAAAATTCTAATAAATCATCACTCATTACATTGTAATTCCAGATATTACTCTGCGGTGATTGACCGTGATTGCGCAAATCAATTAGATACACTGTAAAATCTTCTGCGAATCTTTTCCCAAGCGTGAACCAATTATCCAGCATGCCAAACAAGCCGTGAAGAATGACAAGCGGTTCTCCTTCACCAAGTTTTTTGTAGTTAAGCTTCATTAATTAATTGTCGCAGATAAAGCTGGATGGTGTTTTCCAGACCGTAATAAAGTGCATCGGATATCAGCGCATGTCCAATAGAAACTTCGAGCAATCCCGGGATATTTTGTTTAAAGTATTTCAGGTTCTCTAAACTTAAATCATGTCCTGCATTTAATCCAAGTTCTAATTCATTTGCACGTTTTGCAGCAGCAATAAATGGTGCAATTGCTTTTTGTTTGTCGGTTTTAAAATAGTGTGCATACGTTTCAGTGAATAGTTCTATTCTGTCAGTTCCTGTTGCTTTTGCACCTTCTACCATTTTATCATCGGCATCTACAAAAATCGAAGTGCGAATCCCATTTCGTTTGAATTCAGAAATTATTTCGACCAGAAAATCTTTGTGTTCAATGGTATTCCAGCCATGGTCAGAAGTTAATTGCCCCATACCGTCAGGCACCAATGTTACTTGTGTTGGTTTTACTTCCAACACGAGATTAATAAATTTTTTCTCGCGTGGATTTCCTTCAATATTGAATTCTGTTTTTACCAACTTCTTTAATTCACGGGCATCGTTGTATCGGATGTGCCGTTCATCAGGACGCGGATGAACGGTTATTCCCTGCGCGCCAAAACGTTCGCAATCCATTGCTACTTTCAACAAGTCGGGCATATTGCCTCCGCGTGAGTTGCGCAAGGTTGCAATCTTG
>SXHM01000128.1 GCA_005773695.1 Bacteroidota bacterium | reverse complement strand
TATTGATGGCGCCTTTGGTGTATTTAGTAAAAGTTCCATCTCTTTCAGGTAATGTGATGTCAAAAATGTCCTCACCGTTCAAACCTTTGGCAGAAAAAAATACGATGCATAATCCAGCTTCTGTATGCAGATTTTGAACTTCCCATTCGGCTATAAAATTTGACGGAAATTCGAGCGGACACCAAAATACGTGATGTTCTTTTTCTTTGGAAGAGGACATCTTCATCCAACCATTTGAAAATTCAACTTTTCCCAAACCTTCCATTCGCCAACCTGCTGTATCTGAGTTTTCTGAAAGTAATGTTGTGTAAATAAGCGCACCTTTCTGATAGGTTTGACCAATTACATTAAACTCCTGCAATTGAAGTAATACAACAGAAATTAAGCACAACAGTATTTTCAAAAAGGTATAGTTAAAGGAAGGAAACGAAGCAATATTAGTGCGATACAATCAGTTGTTGAACATAGAAATCTGTATCGTTGAAAATTTGCAATTGGTACTCTCCGTTTGCTACAGAAATCAGTTCCAGCGTTTTGTTTAATAAATCACCTTGAAGAATTGTTTTTCCTGATAAGTCGGTGAGTTTAAATTTCCAGTTCGTGTTGTTTTGTTTTTCGTTGGCGAATGAAACAAAGAATTTGGATGAGGTAGGATTAGGATAAATAACAGGCTGTGATTTTTCAGATTGAGTATTTATTGCTGTTGACAAGTCATTATTGAGCAGGCGGTAATACATCAATTCACCTGCTTCACCGGAAGCAGCTCCTTCGCTTGGTACAAAAAGAGTAACTACCATGGCAGGGTTACCGCTTATATTTAAAAAAGTAAAAGTTGGATTAGCAAAGGCAGTGCTTCCGTTGTGTGTAACAATGTGCAGTTGTTCAGCATTTCCTGTCTGGTAATCGTAAATATAGGAGCGCCATGTGCCGAAGTTGCCCTGAGTAAACTGTCCTTCTATGAGTCCGAATAAGTAGGTGTCATATATAGCTGCATCACGGTCGCCAATATTGCCGGCCACACCCCAGTATAGTAAGGCATTATCATAATTACTGAGCGCGGAAGCCGACCATGAATTAAAGTTGGTTAACACACCGCGTGCCTGACGGTCGCTCTGGCAGTTTTGGTAGTAATGAAAACCAATGTCAACACTGCTGCTGCTTGCAGAATAAATATTGGGTGTGCCTTCGGCACACGATGAGAGGGTGCGGGAAATGTCATAGCTATAAGCAGAAGTCGCACTCAGCAGATTGCTGAGGGTTGAGTAATATGCCACTTTTATATGATTGTTTGGTTCCTGCTCCCATGCAATAACATACCCGCCATCACTGGCTTCGGCTATGGCAGGTTGCGATGCAATGGTGGCTATGGTTGACTGAACAGTCCAGGAAATAAAATCAGGAGAGGTGGCTAAAAATACGGTTGGTTGTCCATTTATATAATGGTGGTAAACAGCAATAAAACCACCCGAAGGATGTTCGATAACCTTAGCGCAATCCATAGACTGGTTCAGATTGTCTTTGGTATCGTAGCTATAGACATTTGCAAGCGTAACCGAATCAATGAGTGCGTGCAGCTTTGCACGTGAGGTATCGGAAGGCGGGGCATTTTGTGCTTTTACATTTACAAAAGAGGCGAAGACCCCAAAAGTTAGCAGTATAAAAAGGGATTTTATCATGGTTTAATAAGATAATTGAAGTTTTCGAAATTAACAAAATGCATTTCTCAGGTTGCGTTAAAAATGCTGAATGACAGCATTCGAATTGGAGTGTAAATTTAAAAACAGAAAAAGAGAAGTACAGATAATATTAATTTCTCTTCAGGCAGCGTTTAATGGCTTCAAACAATTCTTCAGGGTCAAAAGGTTTTTGGATATAATCCATTGCACCCATACCAAGTCCGGCTTCCACTTCACTTTTTTCGGCACTGGCTGTAAGAAATATAAATGGTATTGAAGCTGTTTCTGTATCGGCTTTTAAGCCTCTTACCACATCGTATCCGTTTACTTCGGGCATCAGAATATCGGTAATAATAAGATTGGGTTTTTGTTGTTTTGCCAGTGCAAGCCCCTCTTTTCCATTTTCGGCAAGCAATACCTTATACCCTTCCAGTTCAAGAAGCTCGCAGGTGTTCTCGCGGATTTCGTTATTGTCTTCTATCAGTAGTATGGTTTGCATGTGTAGAAAATTAACAACCAGCGCAACGGGACTTACTCAACTACAATACTGCTATAGAGTTTTGTCATATTATCTGCCGATTGTAATTGTATGCAATACATGCCTTTTTCAAGAAACCCGATGTTTAGCGTTGCTCCTTTTGAGGCGTCAATTGATTCGCTGAACAGTTGTTTTCACGTGAGGTCAGTTATGCTTGCCTGCATTGATTTATGCATATTGCCTAATGCCGGAATATGAAAGGTGCCGTTTCCGGGGTTTGGATAAACATTGAAGCGTACAGCATTCAGTTCTTCAACCGCCAGACTGGTTATGGTATAGCAGGATGAAAATGCTGAGCAAGGTCCGTTGGTAACCTCTACGGTATAACTACCTGCTGCAACCGGAACAAAAACAGCATCGGTTGCTCCCACTATCGGAAAAATTTTAACCGTGCAATCATACCATTGAAAAGTACCTGAAGTTGCTGTAGCTGTAAGCGTAGCAGGGCTGAAACCTATTGTTACGGTGGTATCGGGTGCAGCATTTACGTCAAGCATTACCTGCCTTACATCATTTAATATAGTAGACGAGCCCAGAATGGTAAGATAATACTGTATATCAACAGCAATACTGTTTCCAGGTATAGTAACTGCTTCCGGTGTACCAATAAACTGTATGCATCCTCTTAGCAGTTCGCCACTAGAACCTATTATGGTGCAGCTACTGTTGCTGCATATTGTTGTAAGACCTGAGGGCAGGGCAGGAACCGACATAATAATAGAATCAAATGGAATATTTATAGAACCAAAAGGAGGAACATTTAAGGCTGTATCTGCTGCAAAAACCAGGTCGGCAGTTTCAGTATAGGAGCGGCCAACACAGGCAGGGGGCATTTGTGCAGGATAGGTGCCGGGATCGGTAATCGATGGGTCTATAGAACATTGGCTGTAACTGTTAAATGCTGAAAACAGAATGGTTAACAGGAGTAGATTTTTTTTCATAAGGTATGCTTATATCAGGATTAAGCCTGTAAAATTACTTTTATTATTTCTGTATTGTATGATTTTATTGCATCACCGTGTAGGTGGTTTTAAATCCCCGGCTTTTTGGTCAATAAAATTTCCGTTCTATTCAGGTTAGTAGGCCTTGACTGAGGCAAATACCAATGAGCGATAAAAATATTCCAATGTAACATTCTAATAACCATAAAAACGAGAGATATTATCTCACCAGAAACTTCACATACAATAACAACTTAATATC
>SXHM01000127.1 GCA_005773695.1 Bacteroidota bacterium | reverse complement strand
TCAGCATTCCATTAATATCTTTGCACCCTTCAGAAAAACAGATTGATATGATAAAAATTACTCTTCCCGATGGCTCTGTCAGGGAATATGAAAAAGGAACTTCTTCGTTGGATGTTGCAAAAAGCATAAGCGAAGGGTTGGCGCGCAATGTGCTTGCTGCAAAAGTAAATGGCGAGACGCGCGATGCACTGCGCCCTATTAATGAAGATGCTTCATTGGTTTTATTGACAGGTAAAGACGAGGAATCGATGCCTGTTTTATGGCACTCTTCTGCACACTTAATGGCAGAGGCGCTGGAAGCATTGTATCCCGGAACTAAGTTTGGGATTGGTCCTCCTGTTGAAAAAGGGTTTTATTACGATATAGATATGGGGGGTAAATCTTTATCAACCGAAGATTTTAAGAAGATAGAAGACAAGATGACTGAATTGGCTGCTCAGAAAAATCAGTTTGTGCGCAAAGAAATTTCAAAAGAAGAAGCCGTAAAATACTTTGAAGAAAAAGGGGATGAATACAAGCTTGATCTTTTAAAAGATTTGGATGATGGCACCATTACTTTTTATACACAAGGAAATTTCACCGATCTGTGCCGCGGGCCACATATTCCCGACACAGGGTTTATTAAAGCAATAAAGCTTACCAAAGTTGCAGGAGCCTACTGGCGCGGTGATGAAACTAAAAAACAACTGACCCGCGTTTACGGTGTCACTTTTTTAAAGCAACAGGATTTAAAAGATTATCTGGTTCTTCTTGAGGAAGCGCAGAAGCGTGATCACCGCAAGCTGGGCAAAGAACTGGAGCTTTTCACCTTCTCAGAAAAAGTAGGAATGGGACTTCCACTATGGCTACCAAAAGGTGCTGCATTAAGAGAACGTTTGGAAAATTTTCTTAAAAAAGCACAAATAAAAGCAGGTTATCAGCCAGTTATAACTCCACATATCGGTCATAAAAATCTTTATATCACTTCAGGACATTATGAGAAATATGGAAAGGATTCATTTCAGCCTATTAAAACTCCGCAGGAAGGTGAAGAGTTCTTTTTGAAGCCAATGAACTGCCCACATCATTGCGAAATTTATAAATCAAAACCACGCTCTTATAAAGATTTGCCGGTGCGCTTAGCCGAATTCGGAACGGTGTATCGTTATGAGCAAAGTGGCGAGTTGCATGGCTTGACAAGGGTACGCGGGTTTACTCAGGATGATGCTCACTTATTTTGCCGACCGGATCAGGTAAAAGAAGAATTTGTGAAAGTTATTGACCTTGTATTGTATGTTTTCAAAGCATTGGATTTCAAGAATTTTACAGCACAAATCTCCTTACGCGATCCTGAGAATAAAACTAAATACATAGGCTCGGATGAGAATTGGGAGAAAGCAGAACGTGCAATAATTGAGGCCTCTGCAGAACGTAATTTAACAACCACAGTTGAATTAGGCGAAGCTGCATTCTACGGACCCAAGTTAGATTTTATGGTTAAAGATGCGATAGGTAGAAGTTGGCAATTAGGAACTATTCAGGTTGACTATAACCTTCCTGAACGTTTTGAATTGGAATATACCGGAAACGATAACCAGAAACACCGCCCGGTTATGATACATCGCGCTCCTTTTGGAAGCCTGGAACGCTTTGTAGCAGTGTTAATTGAACACTGTGCCGGGAACTTCCCTTTATGGTTAACTCCGGAGCAGGTAATAATCCTCCCCATAAGCGAGAAATACAACGACTACGCAAAAAATATTTCTCAATTACTAAATAATTACGATATTCGCAGCCTCTTTGACGAAAGGAACGAAAAAATAGGACGAAAAATCAGAGAGGCAGAACTTCGGAAAGTGCCGTATATGTTGGTTGTTGGAGAGGAAGAGGCGAATGAAAATACGGTTTCAGCACGAAAACACGGTCAAGGCGACATTGGTAAATTTACCATTGAATCCTTTGCTGAATTGATTAAAAAAGAAACAGAACTGAATTAATAAATAATTTAAATTTTAAAATAGTATCGCTATAATACCTACATCCCGACCAACGTTTGTGCGAGGCCAAAGGCCACCTAAGAAAGAGGATTTGCACAACATAAATGAAAGGATAAGAGCATCAGAAGTCAGAGTAGTTGGTGAAGGCATTGAGCCGGCCGTTTACCCTATTTCAAAAGCATTGGCTTTAGCAAAAGAAGCCGGTCTTGATTTGGTGGAAATATCACCAAATGCTGTGCCTCCGGTTTGTAAAATTATAGACTACAAAAAATTTTTATACGAACAAAAAAAGAAACAGAAAGAGATAAAATCAAAACAATCAAAAGTAGTTGTAAAGGAGATACGCTTCGGACCAAATACAGATGAACACGATTTTAACTTTAAATTGAAACACGCAATAAAATTCCTTGAAGAAGGCGCTAAAGTGAGAGCTTTTGTATTTTTCAGGGGACGTTCAATAGTATATAAGGAGCAAGGTGAAATTCTGCTTCTGAAATTTGCGAGCGGGCTTGAAGAATATGCAAAAGTTGAGATGATGCCGAAATTGGAAGGAAAGAGAATGTTTATAATGGTTTCACCGAAAAAAAAATAAAGAATAACAATTAATAATTAAATAGTTAAGACGATGCCGAAAATGAAAACACACTCCGGTGCTAAGAAAAGATTTTCTTTCACAGGAACAGGTAAGGTAAAAAGGAAACACGCATTCAAAAGCCATATCCTGACCAAAAAATCTACTAAAAGAAAACGTAATCTGACTAATGATACAATAGTTAGCACCGCTGATATCAGCAAGGTGAAATTTATGTTAACAGTAGGAAAATAATACAATTCAATCAATTATAAACCCGGTAAAGAGTAGATAAAGTTTCCCAACGAGGAACGCTCAAGCCAAAAAACAAAAACAACATGCCACGTTCGGTTAACGCAGTCGCTTCAAGAGCAAGAAGAAAAAAAGTTCTCAAACAAACCCGAGGATATTGGGGAGCAAGAGGTAACGTTTTAACAGTTGCCAAAAACACATTAGAAAAAGGTCTTGGTTATTCATACCGTGATCGTAAAACAAAAAAGCGCAACTTTCGTGCTCTTTGGATTCAACGTATAAATGCAGGAGCAAGATTAGAAGGGCTTTCTTACTCAGAACTAATGGGTAAAATTCATGCAAAAGGTCTTACTATCAATCGTAAAGTGCTTGCTGATTTAGCTACCAACCAACCCGAAGCTTTTAAAGCAGTGGTTGCTTCAGTAAAATAGATTTAAATAATACTACAAACAAAAAAGAGAACCAAATCGGTTCTCTTTTTGTTTGTATAAATATCTAATTAATTGCTTTTCTTAAATACCATTCTTACAAAGTAGATATCGAAGTTCAGTACCATTTCCAAGCCAATGTCCATTCGTCCAGGGTCAGATTTATGTCGAAAGTTATAAAAACCAAAATATCTGTCTTTATCACCTCTTTTTATTCCTGGAAAATCTTCGGTTACAAACCATGTTTGTGGATGACAAGGTGCTAATTCTTTCTTTAATTTTTCATTCAAAGATGCTGA
>SXHM01000126.1 GCA_005773695.1 Bacteroidota bacterium | reverse complement strand
CCGTTTGGTGTGGGCAATGCTCACTTCCGCACGGGAGCAAAAGATGGTTATGTAGATACTGTGGCCTTTGGTGCTTACCCAAAAGAAGTGTTTGAAAAGATTGGTTTGTTTGACGAAGAGCTAGCCCGCAATCAGGACGATGAATTTAATTTTCGTATACTAAAAAATGGTGGGAAAATTTGGCTTACCACAGCAACTTCGGCAACCTATTATGTGCGTTCATCTTTCAAAAAGCTATTCAAACAATATTTTCAGTACGGCTATTGGAAAGTGTACGTAAATAAAAAGCATAAGTCCATTACTACAATGAGACAATTAGTTCCTGCTTTATTTGTATTGACTTTATACGCCCTGATTATTATGGTGATTTTATTTCCTTATCGTTGGGAATATTTGGTTTTATTCTTAGGAGTTTATGGAGCAGGTGCTTCACTTTTTGCTTTAAAACTTGCTGAAAGAAGTAATCAGTTTTTTGCTGTACTATTTTCATTTGTTATTCTTCATACTAGCTATGGAATGGGTTATGTAGAAGGGATTGTAAATTTTATTCTACTGAACAGAAAGCCCGCCAAATCCCAATCCAATCTGACCAGATGATGGAAGAAACCGAGAATATAAAAGCGCGTTATGAAAAGCGAAAAACTAACGAAATAGGCAAGAAAGAAAGTACGGCATTTATTAAAAATGTAGTTAAAGAAAGAGAAGTTGTTTATTCCAGAATAATAAAAGAGCATTTTAATAAAACCGATAATATTAAATTCATTGAAATAGGAGCAGGTGCTGGTGCAAACATTGACTTCTTTCGTTCGCTGGGTATTAAAGATGAGAATATTGTTGCTGCAGAATTGCTAACTGAACGCGCAGCTTTGCTGCGCAAATATTTTCCACATATTACCATAGCTGAAGGGGATGCACTCCAACTGAATTATAAAGGTTCTTTCGACATTGTTTTTCAATCGCTGGTGTTTACTTCCATTCTTGATGCTGATTTTAAAAAGAAGCTGGCTGCAAAAATGTGGGGCATGTTAAAGCCCGGAGGAATTATCCTGTGGTATGATTTCAAGTTCAATAATCCTGCAAACAAAGATGTGAAAGGAGTTGACAAAGCTGAAATGAAACAACTATTTTCGTTTGCAGATCAAATCAATTTTTTCAATGTAACTCTTGCTCCACTTGTTGGACGAAGAGTTGGTAATATGTATGAATTCGTAAATTCGTTCTTTCCATTTTTGAGAACTCACCTTATTGCAGTAATTAAGAAGTAAATGATTCCATTCTCCCCGCCACGTATTGACCAGTTAATTATTGATGAGGTTACTGCTGCATTAAAAAGCGGATGGGTAACAACAGGACCACGCACAAAAAAATTAGAAAAAGATTTGGCTGCATTTTGCGGAGTTAATTCTGTTCTGTGCCTGAACTCAGCCACCGCTGGTCTTGAACTCGTGCTACGTTGGTTTGGAGTTAAGGAAGGGGATGAAGTAATTGTTCCGGCTTATACTTATTGCGCTACAGCAAATGTGGTAATGCACTGTGGAGCAAAGCCTGTTATGGTGGATGTGAATAAAGTTGATTTCAACATTTCAATTGAAAAAATAAGAACTGCCATTACAGAAAAAACAAAAGTTATAATACCTGTTGACTTCGGAGGTTTACCTTGTGATTATGATGCAATCAATGCATTGGTAAATGAGAAGGAAATTAAAAACAGGTTTCAACCAATTAATGACGTACAAGACAAACTTGCAAGAATTTTGGTGCTATCTGATGCTGCACATTCATTGGGCTCATATTACAATAACAAACCATCAGGAAGTTTAACCGACATCACCGTTTTCTCTTTTCATGCTGTAAAAAACCTTACCACTGCTGAAGGAGGTGCCATTACATTTAATCTGCCTGCTCCATTTGAAAACGAAAAATTGTATCAGCAGTTTTGTGTAAAAAGCCTGCATGGTCAAAACAAAGATGCACTTGCCAAAACACAAAAAGGTAATTGGAAATACGATGTGGTGGAAGCCGGTTACAAATGCAACATGACCGATTTGCAAGCTGCTATCGGTTTAATTGAATTAGCACGTTACAAAAACGATACGCTGTTGAAACGTAAACATATATGTGAATTATACAACAAACTACTATCGCATTGTAATTGGGCTGAATTACCTGTTTTTAAAACCGAAATTTCCGAATCATCATACCACCTCTTTCCCCTGCGTATCAGAGGGATTTCAGAACAACAACGTGATGCTATTATTCAGGAAGTTTTCAATAAAGACGTTTCTGTGAATGTTCATTTTCAGCCATTGCCCTTATTGAGTTTCTACAAAGACTTAGGCTATAGAATAGATAATTACCCTGTTGCATATGATAATTACGCTCGTGAAATTTCGTTACCTGTTTATTATGACTTAACTGATGAACAAGTTGAAACGGTTGCAAATGCAGTAATTTCTTCTGTTGATTCTATTTTGAAATAATAATGATTAAACAGTTTTTTGATTTCATTATTTCGCTTTTTGGAATCATTCTTCTACTTCCACTCTTTGCTGTTATTTCACTATTAATCATTTTCGATTCATCTGGAGGGATTTTTTACCTGCAAAAGCGAGTTGGTAAAAACAACAAAGATTTTAAACTCTATAAATTCCGAACTATGAAAACCGATTCGGATAAGAAGGGCTTACTTACAGTTGGTAATGCTGATAGCCGAATAACGCGTATAGGCTTATGGTTGAGAAAATATAAATTTGATGAACTCCCACAGTTATTTAATGTCTTGCTTGGCAATATGAGTTTGGTTGGACCAAGACCTGAAGTAAGAAAGTATGTTGAATTGTATACTCCAGAAGAGCTAAAAGTGCT
>SXHM01000125.1 GCA_005773695.1 Bacteroidota bacterium | reverse complement strand
GCGGGACTTTTTCTTTACTGGAATTAACAAACAAAACAATGGAAACAGAATTAAAATTAGCCGTGCTTATTGATGGTGACAACATACCATCGGCTTACATAAAAGAAATGATGGAAGAAATAGCCAAATATGGCAACCCCACTATCAAACGTATTTATGGCGACTGGACAAGACCACATTTAGAACGTTGGAAAAACATTCTACTCGAAAATGCCATTAATCCTATTCAACAATACGGTTATACTACAGGAAAGAACTCAACTGATTCGGCAATGATTATTGATGCAATGGACATTCTTTACTCGGAACGGGTAAACGGATTTTGCATCGTTTCAAGCGACAGCGATTTTACCCGTCTTGCAACCCGCCTGCGCGAAGCAGGAATGAAAGTGTATGGAATAGGCGAGAAGAAAACACCAAATCCTTTTATAGTAGCCTGCGACAAGTTTATCTACATAGAAATACTGAAGAAACGTTCGCGTCCGCTTATCCCACCGACAAAAGAAACGAAATCAAAACCTTTAGCAGCAACTGAAAAACCTTTAGCTATTGCAAGCCGTGCTATTATTGAAGAGGAAAAAGATGAAGTAGAAAAAATTACACCCGAAGTTATCAAACTTATTGCCGCCACCGTTTCAGATGCTGCAGAAGAAGATGGCTGGGCATTTTTAGGTGATGTTGGTTCGCTATTGGTAAAAAAGCAACCAAACTTCGATTCGCGCAACTACGGTTTTGAAAAACTTACTCCACTTATACACTCAACGGGTAAATTTGATATTGAGCAACGCTCAAACCCAAATCCTAAAAGCAGGATAAAGTTGATTTATGTGAAGAATAAGGAATAATCAAAACACCACTTTCACATTTACTTTTTTCTTACCACGCAGGGCAACAACTTTAACTTTATCTCCTGCTTTGTAAAGGCTTAATGCCTGCATGTAGCTCTGCATGTCAAGAACATCGGTTTTTCCGATTTTAATGACAATATCACCGGCTTTCAAACCCGCTTTCTCAGCAGGTTTTCCATCGCGCACTGCACTTATCTGCATGCCTTTGCCGCTGAACATGTAATCGGGCATTACGCCAAGAGTAACTTTAAATGCAGGTGTGTTGGCTTTATCTTCTTCCTTTGTTTTTGTAAAAGTTAGTTTTCCTTTATCATTCAGTTCAGCAACAGCTTTTTCTATATAATCAATGACTGCAACTATTCCGTTGAAATTGATTTTATCTATATCATCTGAAGGTTTATGATAATCGGCATGCTGTCCGGTAAAAAAATGCAGCACCGGAATATCTTTCAGATAAAACGAAGTGTGGTCGCTTGGACCAACACCCGATTCCGTTTTAGTAAGTTTTATACTGTCGGGAATTACATTTTTCAGCAACTCATTCCACACAGGCGAAGTGCCTGTGCCGTAAACTGCAAGTTTGTTTTCAGCAAGTCTGCCTACCATATCCATATTAATCATGTAATTGACTGATGTGATTGGAATGGTTGAATTCTTTGAGTAATAATTAGAACCCCACAAACCTTTTTCTTCGCCCGAAAAAGCAATGAAAAGATAATTATTGTTCGCGCTTTTACCTTTCAGGTCTTTTGCAATTTGTATTAAAGCAGCAGTTCCGCTGGCATTATCATCGGCACCATTATGTATGGCTTTTTCGCCTGTATTAAGCGAACCTTCTTCACCAAAACCAAGATGGTCGTAATGTGCGCCAATAACAACAGTTGTTGAAGAACCGTTGTCAATAAAACCGAGTACATTTTTCACACTCACTTCTTTAACACTGTCGGGCAGGGTTTCGCCATGCACACCTTTTGGCTTCTGATTAAAAACCTGAAAAAAGGTTGCATTATCGCCCTTTGGCTGTAGGCCAATCTCTATAAATCGTTTGGCGATATAATCTGCAGCCAGCTCTCCGCCTTTAGTTCCTGTTTCTCTGCCTTCTAATTTATCATCGGCTAAATAAGTAAGGTCTGTTTTCAGTGAACTGATTAGTTCATCCGTATTTTGAGCTACTGAAATTTGTGTGGCAAATAGAAAAAGAATGAAACTTAAAAATCTGTAATGCATTGCGTTTATATTTGCGGCAAATCTAAGATTTAGAACTATAAAACTGTATGAAAGACTTCAATTACCTTCTTGTTGGTATTTCAATTTTCACTATAAGTTCCTGCTCACCAAAACAGGAAAGTCAGGACCAACATACCACCCCATCTGACAGCGCAGTTCATTACAAACAGGAAAAACACTTCAGCAATGTGCGTCAACTAACTTTCGGGGGCGACAATGCCGAAGCTTACTGGAGTTTTGACGACAGCATGTTAGTGATGCAAATCACTAATGAAAAACTAAGTGCTGATTGCGACCAAATCTTTATGTATGAAATAGATAAAGCTGATTGGTGTTACAAACCTAAGATGGTTAGCACCGGCAAAGGCAGAACCACCTGTTCGTATTTTCTGCCGGGTGATACTACTTTTTTGTATGCTTCTACCCATCTTGCTGGTGATGCCTGTCCTCCAAAACCTGAGCCAAGAGCCGACCACAAATATGTGTGGCCCATCTATGACAGTTTCGACATTTTTGTTGCCGACCTGAAAGGCAACATCAAAAAACAACTGACCAACACCCCGGGTTATGATGCGGAGGCAACTGTTTCTCCAAAAGGCGATAAAATAGTTTTTACTTCTTTGCGTACAGGCGACCCTGAGCTTTATACCATGAACACAGATGGTTCGGATGTAAAACAAATCACCAGCGGATTAGGATACGATGGAGGCGCCTTTTTCTCGCCTGACGGAACAAAACTTATTTTCCGTGCTTCGCGCCCAACAACTGAAGAAGAAATAAACGAATACAAAGCCCTGCTGAAAGAAGGTTTGGTAATGCCCACCAAAATGGAATTATTCATCTGCAATACAGATGGCAGCGAATTAAAACAACTAACCAATCTTGGAAAGGCAAACTGGGCACCCTTCTTCCATCCTTCGGGCAACAAAGTTATTTTCTCATCCAACCATGCTTCTGAGAAAGGGTATCACTTTAATTTATTTATGATAAACCTTGACGGAACAGGATTGGAGCAAATCACTTACGATGGAGTATTTGATGCTTTTCCTGTTTTTTCTAACAACGGTAAGCATATAGTATTTTCTTCAAACCGTAACAATGGTGGTACACGCAACACCAATACGTTTGTAGCTGACTGGGTAGAATAGTTTAGCTGATTAAAATCATATTCAGTTTCTTTGCAACAAACTAACATTGTATAGAAATGAATGAACAACTGAAGGTTCTCAAAGATGTATTTGAACCAGAACTGATTGAAGAAATCAGGCAAAAAGCGAAATACCTGAAACTGAAAGAAGGTGAAGTGTTGCTTGACATTGGTCAGCCTGTTTTATATGTACCTATTGTGCTGAAAGGTTCACTTAAAGTTACACGCAACAACGAAAACGGAAATGAACTACTGCTATATTACGTTGGTGGCAACGAATCATGCGCCATGACTTTTACCTGTTGCATGATGCGCCATGCCAGTGAAGTGCGCGCTGTTGCTGAAGAAGATGCTGAAGGGATTTTAATTCCGATTGAAATGATGGATGAATGGATGAGCAAATATCCTACCTGGAAAAGTTTTGTGATGCGCACCATCCGTATGCGTTTTAATGAGCTGTTGCGCACCATTGATGGCATTGCATTTCACAAATTAGACGAACGATTAGTTACTTACCTGAAAGAGAAATCAAAAGCATCAGGCTCTGCTTTAATAAACCTGACACATCAACAGATTGCTGATGAATTGGCTACTTCCCGTGTAGTAATTTCACGACTGCTGAAGCAATTGGAGAACCAGAAAAAACT
>SXHM01000124.1 GCA_005773695.1 Bacteroidota bacterium | reverse complement strand
GATATGCCACCATCGCAAGAGCGTGCCATATTACGTGCCAATAAAGCATTCCGCGAACAGGTCAAGCGATGGAAGCTTGAGCGATACAATGCCCGTGTAGCCGGTGACATTGAGGCCGTCAAAAAGCTCACTGCTCAAATAAAGAGCAGGTGTATGAATTAAAGCTACCCAGAGAAGCCCGTGTAACCCACGGATTTTTCTTTTTTTATGTTATTAACTAATCATACACTAATATTAAAAAACAAAAAACACCATGAAACATCAAGCATCACCACACCAAAAAATCGATTACAGAACATCAGTACGCATCGGGCGATTTATTACCTTTGGGGAACAGCAAGCATTCATTTACAAAGCACTGCTGCACCCGGCTAAAAAGGCATTACCCGTAAAAACACCCACCGTGCAACAAGTAGAGCCAATCAACAAAGGCAAAGCATTATTCAATGCAATGAAACTGTTTTTTGACTTGAAAATTCACGTTGATTACGAACAAGTGGATAACAAAAGGTACATCAAAGCTGTTGTTTGGGATAACGAAAAGTTCCCCGTTAATTTCAGCAAAACAATGAACAGAGTAGTCATCTTCGATGCTGCTAACAAGAAATCATTGACCGTTGAACAATTTGTTGCGATGACAGGTAAAACCTTAAAAACTAAGTAACATGGGAAGCGTAATTTCATTTATTGATTGCCCGCATTGCAATGGCAAAGAAACAGCACACGATGAGTTTTGGTATAAATCAGGCGAGCAAAGCGTATTCTGTTCAGAGTGCGGTTACAGTTACCAATCATTCTACAAACGTGATGATGATGGTAACCTTGTTCGCAAAGATGAAAGCAATAAGTCTTTAAACTTTGACAACCTTATCCTGGAAACGAATGAGATTAAACCTTATTCTGCATACCATATTAAGACGGGCCAAGGCTTTGGACAAATGGGTGCATTACTTACCGAGGGAGATTTCCGTGATTTCTGCAGGGATATGTTAGTGCATATCAATGAAAGTGCCAGCGGTGAACGTGATGGTAACTCCATTACTTACATCGAGAGCAGCAGATTTTACAATGGTAACATTATGCGTGATACCTTGTATGACTACGAGGGTGACTATAATCGTTTGGCTGAATTCTGTCCAGATCCTATGCTCCCGGAGTTGGAACAACACGAAGAGTTGCCTCACAAGAATGAACATTGGAACGAACAATAGATACTAATCAAAGGGGCGGGATATTCCTGCCCCTTTACAATCTTTATACCATGGAAAAATTACTTACCACACCTGAACGATTATGGATATTGGGCGTTGTCAATGCTAAACTGCTCAAGCTTATCGACTATCAATTGGACACAACAGTATTACAACCAAGGCCAGCCTCTATTTTCTTGTGCACCACAATAGGGAAAGAAATTGTGGATACATACCCCGATAAAGTTAAGCATGTATATTATGGGGAATATAGCAGTATGACTAAACTAGTATTCCCGGAATTTAATAAATACCGCCCAAAGGAAATCTTTCAAAAAATGAACCATTTGGAAGATGATGGTGTATGGTTTGAAATGGGGTTAAAAGGCAACAGACAACGACTGGAAGTAATCGAAGGTCTTATGAAAGAACTGCTCAAGCAAGATTATGACGAAAATCATAATACCGGTGAACATGACATGATTGAACAATTAGCTAAAACCAAACACCCTCACGACTATGCACAAGGACCACAAAAAGACGCTTAATTTTCTTACTTACATATGCAAATTCTCACCCAGGTCAGCGCACAAAATCATTGCTGACTATGGTAAGACCATAATGAACAAAGAAAAGGCTAACATGAAATTCTTTACAGCCGAAGAGCGCAATCAATTAAGGAATGTTTATTACAGGGAAGTATGCATTCACATACAAGCCAATTGGCAAACATTCATGGACTTATACGGCACCGTGAAGGACAAATACAGAAAACAACAAGTAAAGCAATAAGCTATGAAAACATTTGTCTTTCAATGCCAATCATCAAATGTTATGATTGCCGCTTATGCTGAAAACCTTGAAAAAGCTATGCTTGAAATTATCAGAGCTATCAACCCCTTGATAAACTTTGATAATTTCAAGATACAAAGCATAATAGATGGTCTGACACAAAAAAACGAATCCCCGTCATTATACCGTAACGAATACCGCGAATTAAAAACAATCTTTAAATCTAAATACTCATGGAAATAACTAAAGTATCCCAATACTCAGGCAAAGAACATACTCTTGACCTGAATATCACCGATGAACAATTAAGAAGATTTCAATTAGGCGCTGAGAAAGTTCAGAATATCTTTCCACATCTTACACCCGGAGAGTGTGAATTCCTGCTTACCGGCATTACGGATGAAGAATGGAATGAATTATTCCCACCCGAAGAAGAAGAAGGCATTGAGCCACATTTAGACCAAGACGATGAACCGACAGAACCAACCATTTAATCCAATGAAACCATGCTAACAAAAGAACAAAAAATTGAGCTTTACGAAAAAGCATTATTGAACTTTATGGAAGAAGATCCTAACAGACATATAAAATTCCTTTGCAATACCATTGGTGAAGTAGCCAAGGAATTGGGGCATTTAGAAGAAAGAGTTTGGATGAGTTCGTCATCATTGACAATGTGGTTTAAAACAATACTCCCTGAATTTTATGCTTGCAAACCTCATGGTGTGCAAGCAGATCACCCGTGGTGGCCTTGCGGTAATCATGACGATATGAAACAAAGAGCATATTTCAAAACATTCAGGGCGGGCGTTCTTAAACAAATCATCAAAGACCTGCACAATGAAGATACTATCCAAAACTGATAAGCTTGCGGTGCTTCAATATACAAAGCAAAGAATTATTGCAGACACAAGTAATGTATGGCCTTATCTGTGTTCTGAAATACGTGATACAATTGAATTATTTGGATATTGGGATCAATTTGATGATGGTGACGCAATTCATTTTACTGATGTAGCCACACATTTTATTCCTGAAATGCGACAATTGAAACCGGCTGATATCGGAAACGAAAGCACAGCATGGTGGGAGTTAGGCAACACGTATGAAGAGCACCGAGATATCCGACTTGCAAAATTAGACGAACTGATACAAATCATTAAAAACTTACCAGAATGACAGAATACATAATCGTACTTGACTTAAACCGACAATCCGTAGACGCATACCCTGTTCCCGAAGGAATATGGAATTCAGAAGATTGCCAAAGTCTTATTGCTCAAAAAGGACATCATCTATCTGAATGCTCCTGGATGGGCCCAAGCGTATTAAAACTTCAAATACATAACGATGAATAGAGTTGCACTTTTCTTTACAACTGCATGCGGTAGCCTTTACATGGCTGTTTATAGTATGTGGGAAAGTAGCGGATTAGGTATGAGTGGATGGATAGCATCAACACTATTTTCGCTTATCATTACATTATTGTATATCATTAACATTAAACTAAGAAACCACGATGAACCC
Source organism: Bacteroidota bacterium (assembly GCA_005773695.1). Next base: position 315 of record SXHM01000124.1, on the reverse strand, counting down.
GAAGATTAACAACAATCCCAAACCACCCGTTTATTGGACTATGGCAAGCGGGGAAAAAGTCAATGTGGACAATATGAGTTGTCAGCATGTCCGCAACACACTTAAACTTGTTTTGCGTAATATTGAAGCCTACAATGAAAATGTGCGAAAGACGAAAAAGGCGAAAACCGATTTTGCTTTGAAAGGTGATATGGCAAACGAATTCAACAACAGCTTTCCGGGCGATGACACATTTGAAGAAGAGGGTGATACTTACCTTTTTCACCTGTTGCGCGAGGGGAAATAACACGGATTTTTCTATTATTTTAAATTATC
>SXHM01000123.1 GCA_005773695.1 Bacteroidota bacterium | reverse complement strand
TACAGGGCTGATGAAATTTTCAAAACTATTTTCAACCAGCCAGGTAGTTCCATCCCATCTTATTGAAAAGAAACCGTTATTCGTACCAATGTAAAAACGATTGTTCTTATCAGAAGCAGCAATACAATTGATATAACGGTTGGGAACTAAAACTTTTGCCGAATTATCTTTAACAACATATAAGCCCATATTTGTTGCAACAAGTATCTGCTCTTTGAATGCAACCATCTGTTTGCATTTTTCATTCAGCCCGTTTATTTTTTTAAAAATGTACGTTCCAAATTGTGACTGAATAACTTTTGTTTCTTCTTTTTTAACAATTGTAGTTTTTTTCTCAGGTGCTTTTTCAACCTGCAAAACAGGTTCAAGTTGTTTTACTGGCGCAGGTTCATCTACAACCTCCTCTTCCTTTAGTTCTGGGCCTTCTTCAACATTTTCTTTTTGTAATTGCTTTTTCTTTTTAGAACCGAATAAAGAATTCCATTTGTCTTTGTTCTTTTTCTTTTTATCGTCACGTTGATCCTTCTTAATTTCTTTTTGCGGTTTATCATTCTGCGAATCCTGAATTGGAGTATCAAACAATTTCTGCAAATCTGCCTGAACTGTTAGCTTCTTTTCTTCCGTTTTTGTACGTTCTAACTTTTCTCTATCCTGCAGCTGAAATAATTTTTTTACCTCTTGTGTGTCATATGTTTTAGTAAGAAAATATACACCTTGACTTGTTGCAACATATAGAGATGTTCCGCTTGTTGTAACTGCATTCAGATTTCCCTCCAACCCAGGGTAAGAGCTGAAGTTACGAACAGGAAGGCTATTGTCAATGCGGCTTAAACCATATTCATGTGAAAGCCAAAGACCGTTGTTGCGGTCTTTCCCGATTGCATACAATTCATCATCAGGTAAACCGGTATGGTAATTTATTGACTGTGCAGTAGCTCCGGTTTTTTTATTAATAACAATGCTGCCTCCTGTTACTGTTGAAATTGCAATTTCATTATCATTCAACTCTACACCAGTCGCTAGAATGTTTTCTGTAACATGCTTCTGTCCTTCAAATAAATATTTAGTGAATGATTTTCCGTCAAAAAGAAAAAGTTCATCAGTGTTTGTTCCGATTAATACATGGCTTTGATCAAACGGAACACTAAACAAAACCTCTTTGGGCAAAGAAGAAATTCCTTTTAATTCGAGCAGTGAATCTTCTTCAAAAACAAAAAGCCCTTTACCTGAAACCAGTATAAAAATCTTGTCTTTGAACTTTATAGTTCCTGCATAAGGATTTTCCAAAGTGGTTGTCCATTGAAGTGTATTGCTGAGATTGCTGACTAAACAGCGGCTGATACTTTCATTATTATAAAAATAAACTGCATCTGAAGTGAGTTCCAGTTTTGAAATTTCTGAAGTATTTGGCAACGTAGATGAAAGCTCAGTATAGTTGTAAATTCCCTTCTCATCTTTTGACAAATACCCAAAACCATTTCTGCAACCTGCGTAAATCCTGCTCTTCTGAGGATCGGCAGTCATGGTAAAAATAATATCAGGCAGACTTACTTCTTTCCAGAAAGCGCCATCATATGTGAGCACACCTCTGCGGTTTGCAAAAAGCATTACCTCATCATTATCCTGAACGATTGACCAGTTCTGATTACTGTAAACCGTTTCGCTAAGGTTGAAATTGGTGATGTAAGAACTGCCTTCCTGAGAAAAGCAATTAACAATTGAAAATTGAAAATTGACAATTAAAAAGAGCAGAAAAAAAACTCTGCCGAAAAAAGAAGTGATGGATAAAAAATGATATTGCACTAAACTTAATTTGTTTCTTGCAAACATAAGGAATGCAGATGAATTTAAAAACGCTTCTGTATAGTTCGGTAAGAAATTAATTTTGCAGCCTGATGCGAGTATTAATAGTTATCCTTTCTCTTATTTGTTTTGGTCAGGTTGCTGCACAAAACTACCTGCAAACTATTCGCGGAAAAGTGGTAGATAAGCAATCGCTGTCGCCTTTGCCAGGAGCTAATGTTGTAGTTGTTGATTCAATAATACTTCTTGGAACTGCTTCTGATGAAGAAGGAGTTTTTAAAATTACAGGCGTTCCGGTGGGAAGAAAACAACTTAAGATTTCTTACCTCGGTTATAAGGAAACTACAATACCTGTAATTGTGAATACCGGAAAAGAAACCATAATAGATATTGAGTTAGAAGAGAGTGTTGTGATAGGAAAAGAAGTTGTCATCAGTGGTAGGCTCGATAAATCACAAACGCTGAACGAAATGGCAACCGTAAGTGCACGCTCCTTTACAGTTGAAGACACACGTAAATATGCAGGTTCACGTGGCGATCCTGCGCGTATGGCAGCCAACTTTGCAGGTGTTACCGAAGCCAATGATGCTCGCAATGACATTATCATCCGCGGAAATTCTCCGCTTGGTTTGCTCTATAGATTGGATGGTGTTGACATTCCAAATCCAAGTCACTTTGGCAATCTTGGTTCCACAGGCGGTCCGATTAATATTCTCAATAACAACGTACTTGACCGTTCTGATTTTTTTACCGGAGCTTTTCCAGCTGAATATGGAAATGCCATGTCGGGCGTATTTGATTTGCGAATGCGGCATGGCAATAACGAGAAGCGCGAATACATGGCGCAAGTTGGATTCAACGGAATAGAAGTAGGTTTGGAAGGACCGTTTTCAAAGAAACATAAAGCAAGTTATTTGATAAATTACCGTTACTCTGTGCTTGCCCTGGTTGCTTTGTTTGGTGTTGGTTTTGGTTCAGGAGGTGCGCTTCCTTTGTATCAGGATGTCTCTTTCAAATTTCATTTTCCAACAAAGAAAGCAGGTAACTTTTCTCTATTTGGTTTAGGAGGAACAAGCTATATTGAATTGCTGGAGAGCGAAGGAAAGAAAGACGACACCTATGCTTCGGGCGGATATGATAATTATTTCGGAAGCGATATGGGTGCTGTTGGTTTTTCGCATACATTTTTCTTCAGCGAAAAAGTTTATTCGAAATTGGTAATTGCTGTTTCGGGAACACGTAACAAAATAAAAGATGATTCACTCAGCACAGTTGATGGCAATCCAGTTCCTTCATACCGTAATAATTCTTCGCAAAATAAAATCACAGTAAATTATAGTGTGAATAAGAAGTTTAATGCACGCAATACTGTGAAGACCGGTGTCATTATCGACAGGTACGGTTTTAGTTTTAATGACAGCACCTTGATTGACGGCACACATTTTATCACGCTTCGGAACTACAACGCTAGTTCTTTTCTACTACAAGCTTACATGCAATGGCAACATCGTTTTACAGATAATCTTTCGCTCACCACAGGTGTTCATTACCAACAATTTTTTCTTAACAACAGTTTTGCAGTTGAACCGCGTCTCGGTTTAAAGTGGGATATGGGAAAAGGTAATGCTTTAAGCTTTGGTGCCGGCTTCCATAGCCAGATACAAATGCTGCAAGCCTATTTTGTAAAAACAGATTATACTGACGGAAACTCTGCACAAACCAACAAAAACATGAGCTTATCGCAGAGCAAACAAGTTGTTCTGGCTTATGATAATACTGCGTTAAAAAACATACGTTTCAAGTTTGAAACGTATTTTCAATACTTAGACAAACTGCCGGTTGAGCAACGCTCATCTTATTATTCATTAGTGAATACGGGTGCAAACTTTGACACACCTGATACCGATAGTTTAGTAAACAAAGGAACAGGCTACAACTACGGATTGGAATTAACGGCTGAAAAGTTTTTCTCTAAAGGGTGGTACTCGTTATTCACCACATCGCTTTATGAATCAAAATACAAAGCAAGTGATGGTGTTTTGCGCAACACCGCTTTCAACGGAAATTATACTGTGAATTTTTTGGGAGGAAAAGAATTTAACGTAAGCAAAAAGAAACTAAACAAAACCGTTGGCTTTGATGCGAAAGTTACGTTTGCAGGCGGCAAACGCTACATCCCTATTAACCTTGATTCATCTGTTGCAACAGGAAGCAGCGTTTATTATTATGATCAGGCTTACAGCAATAAACTGAAAGATTACTTCCGTCTGGATTTTAAAATCTCATTTAAATCAAACGGAAAGAAAGTAACACACGAAGTGTTTGTTGACTTGCAGAATATCCTGAACCGTAAAAATATTTTCCGTAAAGACTATGATGAACGTAAACAAGAGATAAAAACCAGCTACCAGTTTGGTATATTTCCTAGTGCAATGTACAGGGTTATGTTTTAAATCAGATTTTATAGCTTTGTATAAACAAATCTGAAAACCATGGAAAACGAAACCGCAAAATATCTGCGCGCAAAAAAACGTGCTAAAGAGTTGAAAGGATTTTACAGTCACTTTCTCACATTTGTTGTCATCAACATATTCATGATAGCTGTCAATCTCTTCACTAATCCGAATGAGCTTTGGTTTTACTGGCCATTGTTTGGTTGGGGATTGGGATTGTTCTGGCACTTCTGCGGAGTGTTTGTGTTTAACAAATTCGGACAGGATTGGGAAGACAGAAAGATTAAAGAGTTGATGGATAAGGAATAACTTCTTAACGTCATTACTCTCCAATGGAAGAGTTCATTAATAAAAAACGCTACCGATTGAGGAGCGTTTTTTATTTAAAACTATTTCGTTTCGAATTATTTCACCGCTACTTTGTAAACGCTTTCAGTTTGATCAGCAATTACTTTAACCATGTAAACACCTTCTGCAAGGTTGCTTAATCCGATCTCCAGATTTTGTGATGATGCAGTGTTATAGAACGCCTGTTGTGCAACTAATCTGCCTTCCAGATCCATTATGTTTACAAACACCTGGTTGTAGGCCTGCTCATTAAGGCTTATAAATAATCTGCCTTTTGCAGGGTTTGGATAAAGTCTGATTGCGTTAATATCCACTGTGTTTATTCCGGTTGCAATATCAACCACAACAGGAACACGCTCGCTTACACATTCTGTAGAAGCCAACTCAACTTCCCAATCATAGAAGTAGTAGTAATACTGTGCACCCTGATTAGAACCTGTGATTGAGAGCACATCTGTAATTGTGTAAGGATAATTAACGCTGCTGCTGTTGCGTTGCAGGCGTGGAGCATTGTAACCAAAGTTGGTATTGTTAACAGTTGCATTTGTTGTAAGTTGATAATTAAAGCCAGGAGTTAACAAATAGTTTAAATCTACTCGTGACTCGCCAACAGGGATATCAACTGTAGTGCTCGCAATAACGGTTCCTCCTGTGTTTTTCAACTGTATTTCGCGTTCTCCTTGTGTATCGGTATAAACTTTTACTGAAGCAAGTGTGCAACTTTCAGTTACATCAAAAATCAGGTTTCCATTGGTAGTGTTTCCGCTAAAGACATTTCCTGAGTGAGCAGTTATACCTGTGTATTGTGTTCCGCCAGTGTATGTTGTAATGTCTTCTACATAATAAGTAGCAGGTGCATTTAGAACAGGAGTTGTGTATGAGTTTCCTGTACCTAAGAGTGTACCTCCTGTTTCCTGATCATACCACTGCGGATTGTTTCCTGTTGCTGTTAAAGTAGCCGATGCAGGGAAACTCAATGTTACATCATCTGCTGTTGGTGCAGGCGCTGCAAGCACATTAACGGTTACAGGTGAAGAAGTAAAAGAGCCGCAAACACCCTGAATAGTTAAGGTATAATTTCCCGACTCGGTTGCATCAAATGATTCTGTTGTTGCCCCGCCAGGTGACCACAGATATGATGTTGCTGAAGTTGAAATTCCATCTAAGGTTACAGAACTACCTTCGCAAAAAGTAAGATCGCCTGCTACTGAAACAGAAGGAGTTTCGTCCGGACTAACTTCCAAATCAATTAATGGAGAAATGTTGTTGCATGTTCCGTCAGAAACTTTTACCCAAAATGATCCGCTTACATTAGCTGTAATGGATTGTGTGGTTTCTCCTGTGTTCCACAGGTAAGAAGTGTAACCACCAACAGCTGTAAGTGTTGATGACTGTCCTGTGCAGATGATGTGTGGACCGGGTATAATGTTTCCGGTAATGTTGCAAGTAGCTTCCACCACTGTTACAAACTGATCGGCTGCTAACTCATCATAATGAAGTGTTTCACCGGAAGGAAACCAAACGTTTGCAGAGTCAATAGAAGTATTTTGTCCAAGACCAAAGTGCAGTTGTGAAGAGTTGATGGTTCCGTAGCTTTCTCCGGCACGCACTTCGCGAACCTGAACTCCGAAATCACCATAGATGTAAACCTTTGCACCTACTGCTCCTTTGTTACTGGTTGTTCCTTCCAGATCAAAGGTGATGAAGTGATTATTATTTTTATCATTCAGATAAAGCACATCGTCAATGTTTGTTGGTGATACATAAATATCACCATAAGATGCCATTACATCAATAAAACCATCGTGGTTTAAATCACCGATTGCGAAGGACGACATTCCGTCATTGGCAAACAATCCACTCACCTGTGTAAAAGTGTTGTCGCCATCGTTCATAAACATTTTCCATTCAGGGCCTGAAATCAATATGTCAATGTATCCATCGTTGTCAAAATCTTCCATCACTGATTCAATATAGTTTCCTGAGTAGGTGAATCCTGAACCGGTGGTAATGTTGGTAAAGTGGCCTGTTCCGTCATTTTCCAATACCTGGCTGCCTACATCGTGATTAACCAGCCCAAGGTCAAAGTCGCCATCGTTATTAATATCACCAAACATGGCAGTCCAGGTTTGAAGATAAGCTCCGGGAAGTTCAATTCCATAGTCTGTGCTCATCTCTGTGTAATTATTACTACCATCATTTACAAACAAGCGGTCTTTTCTGCGCAGATCATTAACGCTTGAAGCGCTCTGACGACAATGTGCTACAAAAAGATCAAGATCGTTGTCACCATCAAAGTCGGTCCAAACACTGCCATAGTTACCTGAGTCAGCAGGGTCGCCATTGTAATCAATGCCGGGATTAATTGCAAAGTTGATGATATTTGATGGCGCTAATGATCCTGAACCATTGTTCAGGTATAATGTGCTTACATCATCGTCATCGCAGCAAAAAACATCAACCCATCCATCGTTATTTGCATCGCAGATAGTTATGTTCTGTAAAAAGAAACCTGAGTTGCTAAGGGTAGTGCTGGTAGAAGTAAATGTTGTTCCGTTCCAGAAAAGTTTAATCAGGTTAATACCTCCCGAACCATCTGCAATAACGTCTTTGTAGCCATTCTGGTCAATATCGGCAACTGCCATTCCCCAGGAGCTACCTCCGCCATTGTCGCGGATGTAGTAATTGGTAAAATTACCATCACGTTCCTGAATGTCAACGTTTACAAGATGTCCCTGATCCATTCTGATCAAATCATCCAGACCATCAAAGTTTACATCTGTTACTGTTATAACGCAACCACTGTTTGTCATTACTTCTAATTTTGAATTAGAGTTAGTGAACGAAAGTTGGGCTAGCGAAGTGCTGATGCCTGTTGCAATAAGACAACAAGAAAGAACTGCACGTTTTAAAGTAAAGTTTTGCATAGGATTTATTAATTAGATTTCTTTGGTTATCAGGCTAATAAGGCGGTAAAGTAGATGAAATATTTTATTGACGCAACACTTTTCGGTGAAAAGTTTTATTGGCGGTTTGAACAACTATAAAATAGATGCCGGAGATTTCCGGTAATTCTATCCTTGCCTGATTAGTGCTGCTGCTGTTAACAAACATTAACCTGCCTTCTGCATTATAAACCGTGATGGTTTCTATTTCAGCAGGTGAGCTTATTGAAACTCTTCCGTCAAAAGTAAGCGAGGGATAAACCATCAGTTCTATTTGCTGTTCAGCTATTCCTGTAATGAGTTGCACGTTAAGCAAACTATCGTGTTGCATCAGAAAGGGTTGCTTATCGGCATTGTTATACATATCGCGGAAGGTATTGATGGGTGCGGTGCTGAGTGCAAACATCTCGTCAAGGAACTTGGGCGGAACGGTTTGATAATACATACGGGCATACACCGAGATATTGCCTGAGAAAGCGGCAACAGGAACATGGTAATGCACTGCATCTGAACCGCTGCCTTCTGTTGAGTTTTCAAAATTAAAATCGGTATCAGCTCCTACTCCAACTATTGCAACGGTATCGTAAACCGATGAGGAAGCAGCAAACCCATCGGGCGGAATGCGGTTGTCTTTCAGCATAACAGATGCACGTTCCAACGTAGATGTGTAATTACCGATCACATCGCCCATCACCATTTCATAGATCTGCGATTTTCCGCTTTGCTTTATAACATTATGGTGTGGTTCGTAAGCAGGTGTTTCATTATTTACGCGGAAATCGCTTCCGAATATTCCTGATTTAAAAACCGTGTCGTTACTTGCGTTAAGCGCTACAAACTGAACCACCGCTCTGCGTGCAGGATATCCCGAAGGAAATTTATGTCCAGCTTTGTTGCGGAGTTTTACCGTAAAGAAAGCAGTATCGGATGTCAAGCTGTCAACTATCAAATCAAGGTCTATGCTTTGCTGTTTAAGTGAGCGAGAAGTGGCGGCAAGGGTAGTATCGTATTTCCAGTCTTCAACGGTGATGCCCAGTGCCTGTTTGTTTTCTTTCATCAGGTTAAGCATAAAATAATTTGCTCCCTGAAAGGTGTGTTGATTAAAGGGTGTCCGTGGTGTTAAACCGCTTAAACCGTTGGCTATTATAATGGGATCTTCAATACGGGGCATATGACAGGTCTGACACGTAATATCATTTGCAGGAAAAGAGGAGTTAAGATATTCGTGGTAAGTAGCCTGCTCAACAAATGATGTTCCTGTTGGGGTTCCATCAAGGTCAGCCGTGTTGGTATAGAGCGTGTGACAGGATGAACATACTCTGGCTTCGTCCATGTGCAAACTGTAGGTGGGTCTGTATCCTTCATATAACAACATGGGGCCTGTTTCAGGATTTATAAACGGACCATAGGCTTTACGGGTAGTATCGTATGGAATATTTCCCGAGAACATAGTTCCCAGGCCCTCTGTACCGATGGTATGGCATCCAGCGCAGGAAACACCATCATAAGCAAGGCTGTCGCCATCAATCTCGGCCATGGTGTAGTGACCTTCTTCGTGATAGAATTTTGTATAACGCCCCATGGGTGCATGGCAGCTAGTGCATTTATCCTGCAATTCGGATGAGTGTGCAGGGTTGGTGGTTATTTCCTGACTTACCTTGGCGCGCCACAGCGGGTCGCGGGCGCTGTTGGCCATCATGGTGGGTTGCCAGTGGTCATAAAGATTTACATCATCGCCTGCTTCGTTTACATTGGCATTGCCCGTTGAATCTTTTCCATGGCATCCGCTACAGCGGAACGAGTTAAGAAAGTATTCACCCTCGCCTATGGGTGCGCGGCTGTGGTCGTTAAAAGCACGTAGTTCTTCTTCAGTGTGGAAACGGGCTGATACCTGATTTTGTCCGGGACTGAAAACAGACATAACAGCAATGAAACAAAGTATTACTGTCAGTACAATGAGTCGTTTTATATTCATTCAGAAATTGAAAAGTGGAGTAAATGTAGGAATTTCCTTTTGGTAGTTTCAAGGTATTCGGTAATTAGTTAAACAGAGGAAACGAATGAATGTTTTGGGTGGTGTGTTGATAGATTTATTGCCAAAATTGGTTGGGTGTCGATGACGCACGTTTATAATACTCAATATCAATATTAAATGAAAAAGCCTGCTCCCGGTGTTACCAGAAGCAGGCTTCTCTGACCGGTAAATAATAGCTTATCGTATCTTCCAATTAAACTCACAGCATGTTTTCTGACGTAGTTCAAATTCTTGCTTAGTTTTAACGAAGACATAATTCTTATCTTTATACTAATTTTAATGATAACATAGAACACAACTAAAATGAAAATTTTATTCTGCCGAACATCTGAATAGCTGTTGCACTTTCATCTTATTAAAATACGGAGCACTTTTTTGAAAACGGTTTCTTTTAAAAAATGCTTTTATTGTTATCACTTTTAATATACTTGAAACCATTATATTATTTCATTGATGTTATATAAGAAAAACAATCTTCTTCAGTCTTTAATTGCTGACTAAATTTAATAGAATTCAAGCCATCAACTATCTACGTTTTCCTCATTTATAAAAGTCAGAAAATTACGGGATGCACAAACGATTGGTAACAATAAAACATTAAATATGTTTGGTTTTCAGAAATAATTTTATCTATTTTGGTGTAATGAAAAAAAATATTCCGCTTACTTTTATTCTTTTGCTGCTTGCCGCTCTTTCTTCATGTGAAAAACGTGTGTGCGAAGAAAATAATACTGCAACGCTTATTATCACCAACCAAACGATAGAACCTATTCAATTCTATTTTGACGGGGTTTACCTCTACGATGTTATTGAACTAACGAAAGAAACTCTGGAGGTTACTACAGGTGCTCACACCTTTGGTGCAAAAGTAGCAGGTTCCACTTTTTTAGACTCGTTGGATTGGGAACAATACGAGGCTTTTTCGGTTTGCGAGCAGGTGGAATATACTTTTGACTAAAACCCTTCGACTACGCTAAGGTTAAAACAAAGAGTTAGTCTCTCTCCCAATCCATTGTGCGTTTCACCGCTTTCTGCCAGCCTTTGTAAAGTTTTTCGCGTTTTGCTTTTTCCATTGTAGGAGTGAAAACCGCATCCGGTTTTTTGCTTTTAGCCAGTTTGTCTTTCTGATAAAAACCTACTGCTAATCCTGCAAGCAGTGCTGCACCCAATGCAGTTGTTTCAATCACTTTAGGTCGGTTTACTTTTACTCCAAGTATATCGGATTGGAATTGCATCAACAGATTATTTGCACAAGCCCCTCCATCTACATTCAGTTCTTTCAACTTCACATTTGAATCAATTTCCATGGCACTCAATACATC
>SXHM01000122.1 GCA_005773695.1 Bacteroidota bacterium | reverse complement strand
GTTACATTATGGTTGCTGCCGAAGACAATGGCAAAACCGTAGCTAAAAAAACAATAATAACCGTAGGACATACTTACCGCGGACAAGCAGAAGTTCTTTCAGGAATTTCAGCAGGTGATAAAGTTATTACAACAGGTTTTCAAGGATTGAATAATGGAGAACTAATCAGTTTCTAAAGAAAAACAACGTCACCCTAAACTTATTTCAGGGTCTTGAAAGTAAGATGCTGAAACAAGTTCAGCATGACGGATGACAAATAAAAAACATACTATAATGTTAGAAAAATTTAAAGAATTTAAACCCAGCAGTTGGGCTATTGATAACAGAACCAGCATTTATGTAATTGCGGCTATCCTCAGTATTATGGGTATTTACTCCTATAACACTATGCCGAAAGAACGCTTTCCCGAAATCGTTATTCCCACAATTTATGTAAACACTATTTACCCGGGAACTTCGCCTTCTGATATTGAAAACCTTATCACCAAGCCGATTGAGAAGCAGATTAAAGCTATTGCCGGTGTAAAAAAACTGACCAGCACCTCGGTTCAGGATTATTCTATTGTGGTGGTTGAATTCAGTACCGATGTGAATGTGCCTGCAGCCAAACAAAAAGTAAAAGATGCGGTAGATAAAGCACGTAGCGATTTGCCTAACGACATGACATTTGAACCCAATGTAATTGAAGTGGATTTTTCTGAGCAGCCCATGCTGTATGTAAATATTTCGGGTGACTTTGATCTGAATAAGCTGAAAAAATTTGCCGACCGCATTGAAGACGAAGTAGAAGCACTGAAAGAAATTACCCGTGTAGATATTGTGGGTGCTCTTGACCGCGAAATACAGATCAACGTGGATATGTATAAGTTACAGTCAGCTACTTTAACAATGGGTGATGTTAGTAATGCCATTGCTTACGAGAACGTAACCATTTCAGGTGGACAAGTGAAGATGGGCGGAATGACCCGCGCCATTAGTGTTTCGGGCGAAATAAAAGATGTAAAAGATATTGAAAACATTGTGGTGCGTTCTATGACCGGAGCACACGTTTATTTAAAAGATATTGCTGAAATAAAAGACGGCTTTAAAGAAAAGGAAAGCTATGCTCGCCTTGAACACAAAAATGTAATTACGTTAAACGTTATTAAGCGCAGTGGCGAAAACCTGATTGAAGCTTCAGACAAAATTCACGCTATTGTAGCGCGTTTGCAAAAAGAAGAATTTCCAAAAGATCTGAAAGTGACCATGACAGGCGACCAAAGCGGACAAACCCGTTTGGTACTTCATGAGTTGATCAACACTATTATTATCGGGTTTATTCTGGTAACGCTGGTGCTCATGTTTTTTATGGGTGTAACCAATGCTGTGTTTGTTGCGCTGTCGGTTCCGCTCTCTATGTTTATTGCATTTCTGGTTATGCCCAGCATTGGGTTTACTATGAATATGATGGTGCTTTTCTCGCTGCTGCTTGCATTGGGTATTGTGGTAGATGATGCCATAGTGGTAATTGAAAATACACACCGGATTTTTAATAATGGTAAAGTACCTATTATTCAGGCTGCCAAACAGGCAACGGGCGAGGTGTTTCTTCCTGTATTGTCTGGAACGCTTACAACGCTTGCACCTTTTGTTCCGCTTGCTTTCTGGGGTGGTATTGTGGGTAAGTTTATGTTCTTTCTGCCCATAACATTGATTATAACATTGCTTGCTTCACTCTTAGTGGCTTATATTATTAACCCTGTTTTTGCGGCCGACTTTATTAAACCGCATGATACAGAACACGAAAAGAAAAAGGGATACAAAGGTTTGCTGATCAGCTGTGCTGTATTTGTCTTATTGGCGGTTATATTTTATGCAAGCGGCTCTGTGGGAATGGGCAATTTTACAGTATTCATTATGTTGCTGGTTATTCTTAACCGCTTTGTTCTTGACAGAAGCATTAAAGGTTTCCAGAATAAGGTATGGCCTGCGGTGCAGAATATTTACGAATCTATTGTTACCTGGGCATTGAAAGGATGGAGACCGGTTATGTTGCTTATAGGCACGGTTGGGTTGTTGTTCTTCTCATTTTGGGTTGTTTCCGTAAGCAATATTAAGGTGGTTTTCTTTCCTAAGTCAGACCCTAATTTTGTTTATGTATATCTTAATCTTCCTATAGGAACAGATGTTGCTTACACCGATTCTATTACGCGCATTGTAGAAAACCGTGTTTATGAAGTAGTGGGAGAAGACAACCCTTTGGTTTCTTCTATAATTAGCAATGTGGCAATTGGCGCAACTGACCCCACTGATGGCGACCGCACAACGGCTCCCAACAAGGGTAAAGTTTCTGTTTCTTTTGTTGAGTTTGGTAAACGAAACGGACAAAGTACAGCTGTGTATTTAGACAAAATACGCGAAGCATTGAAAGGTATTCCCGGTGCTGAAATTACCGTTGATCAGGAACGTAACGGCCCTCCGGTAGGCAAACCGGTGAATATTGAGATTTATGGTGATGACTTTACAGAATTGGCAAATGCTTCAAACGGATTGAAAAAATATCTTGACTCATTACAGATTGGCGGTGTGGAAGAATTGAAATCTGATTTGCAAAACAACAAACCCGAACTGGTTATTGATATTGACCGTGAGCGTGCCAACCGCGAAGGTATTTTTACCGGACAGATTGGTTCAGAAGTACGAACAGCTGTTTATGGCAAAGAGGTATCAAAGTTCCGTGACGATAATGATGATTATCCCATTATGCTGCGCCTAATTGAGCCGCAACGCAACGACATTGATGCCTTGATGAACATGAAAATTACCTACCGTGATATGACTACGTTTGGCATACGCCAGATACCACTCTCATCCGTAGCAAAGGTTCATTATCAAAATACATACGGAGGTATAAAACGTAAAAATCAGAAGCGGTTAATTACGCTTTCATCAAACGTATTGAATGGGTATAACCCAAACGAAGTGGTTGCTAATGTAACAGCTGCCATTGAAAAATTTCCGAAGCCCGAAGCAGTAACTGTAAAAATGACAGGCGAGCAAGAAGACCAAAAAGAGTCGCAAGACTTTTTACAGCTTGCCTTACTTATTTCTGTTGGTCTTATTTTTATAACCCTCATTATTCAATTTAACTCCATCAGCAAAACTATTCTTATTATAAGCGAAGTAATTTTCAGTTTAATTGGTGTGTTGCTTGGGTTCTCCATTTTTGGAATGGAAATATCAATTGTAATGACAGGCGTGGGTATTGTAGCCCTTGCCGGTATTGTGGTGCGTAACGGGATTTTGCTGGTTGAGTTTACCGATGTGTTGCGCGAGCAGGGCATGGACCTTTACACAGCCATTATTCAGGCCGGAAAAACAAGGATGACACCTGTTATTCTTACTGCAACCGCAACTATGCTAGGTTTAGTTCCGCTGGCAGTTGGTTTTAATATCGACTTTGAAAGTCTGTTTACCCACCTTGATCCTAAAATTTATTTTGGTGGTGATAACGTAGCCTTCTGGGGTCCTCTTTCATGGACCATGATTTTCGGGTTGGGCTTTGCTACTTTCCTTACGCTTATTCTTGTGCCGGTAATGTATTTACTGAGCGAGAAGTTGGGGGAGCGTGTGAAGACATTGGTAAAGTAATTTTTTGATTACAATTCTTTTGAAGGCCCTGATCTTATGATTGGGGCTTTCAGTTTTGGCCATAAAAACATGAGGGAATAATTATAGCCTCATTCCCATCACACACACATCGTCCACCTGTTCGTGTACGCCTTTCCAGTTCTTGTGGGCGTTAGCAAGCAATTCTTTTTGAGTGGCAACCGGTTTGTCGTGAATTGCAAAATCCTGTGAAATTGACCACCTCAGACCGGTTTAAACTGACCACCTTTGCCGGCTCAAATTGACCAGTGCAAACCGGGGCAAATTGACCACCAGAAAAGAAGATAAAAAGTAGATGCTTAGCGGTAACCATTTT
>SXHM01000121.1 GCA_005773695.1 Bacteroidota bacterium | reverse complement strand
TCAGTTGACTCAAGGGTTTTCTCGCGAGAGCAAGAAAGCAAGGGAAAGTCAAATTGGCAACTTTTGGTGGAGCCTATTCCAATCACATTATTTCAACTGCAGCAGCAGGGAAGGAATTTGGTTTTAAAACCATTGGAATAATTCGTGGAGAGGAATTGAGCGAAACTGATAATACGGTTTTACAATTCGCAAAAGATTGCGGAATGGAGTTGAGGTTTATTTCAAGAGAGGAGTATAGAACTAAAAACATCTCGACTATAATGCATATTACTGGCGAGTGCTATGTTCTACCTGAAGGAGGAACAAACGAACTTGCAGTAAAGGGTTGTTCTGAAATTATAGATCTTATTGACATTCCCTTTGACTATGTATGTAGTGCTGTAGGAACAGGGGGAACGATTGCAGGAATTACTTCATCGTTGAAAGTGAATCAAAAAGCAATTGGCTTTCCGGTATTAAAAGGAGGAGAATTTCTGAAAAATGAAATTGAAAAGTTTTTGCCATTGAAATCAAATTTTGAGTTACAAACCGAATACCATTTTGGTGGTTATGCAAAAAAAAATGAAGTACTACTGAACTTCATTTCTGATTTCAAATCAAAACACAAAATTCAACTAGATTTTGTTTACACGGGAAAAATGATGTTCGGGGTTTATGACTTGATTAAGAAAAATTATTTCCAAATAGGAGCAAAAATCGTTGCTATCCACACAGGAGGATTATTCCAATTCACGAATAGCCAACCAGGCCATTAACCCCATCCCCGTTTTTAGCGCTTCTTCATCAATATCAAAAGTAGAAGTATGCACTCCGCTGGAGATACCAAGTTTTTTATTTCCTGTTCCTAATCTGTAAAAGCACGCAGGGATGTGTTGTGAGTAAAAAGCAAAGTCTTCAGCAGTCATACGAAGATCAAGCATTTCAACATTTTCAGCACCTAAAAATTCTTTCGCGCTTGCGATGGCTTTGTTGGTCAGTATTTCATCATTCACCAAAAAAGGATAACCCTTCATAATGTTGAATTCTCCGCTGCCTCCATTTTCTGAAAATACTTTTGCAGCAAGATCTTTCATTTTTTCGTGTGCTTCTGCGCGCCACTTTTCATCCATTGTGCGGAAAGTTCCCTCAATTTTTACTTCATCAGGAATTACGTTCGTAGCACCCATTCCTGTAATTTTTCCGAAAGCAAGAACAGTTGGAATATCGGGAATAGTTCGCGTTTTTTCATCCATGAATTCTTCTTGTAAAGCGAGCATTAATTTAGATGCAATCAATATTGGATTAACATAATTTGTCGGCATTGCAGCGTGTCCGCCTTTTCCTTTCACGGTAATATAAATCTCATCGGTGGAAGCCATATACATTCCCGGGCGAAAACCAACTTTCCCTGTTTCCATACTTGGAAAAACATGTTGTGCAAAAATGTTTTCGGGTGTTGGGTTTTCAAGTACACCAGCATTAATCATCAGCGATGCACCGCCCGGAAGTTTTTCTTCACCCGGCTGAAAAATCAGTTTCACCGTTCCTTCAAAGTCATTTTTAAGATCGTTCAAAATTTTTGCTGCGCCAAGTAATGATGATGTATGCACATCGTGTCCACAGGCATGCATTACGCCATTGTTTTTTGAAACATATTCCGATTTGTTTTCTTCTTTTATTGGCAATGCATCTAAATCTGCTCTTAGTGCAATTGTTTTTTTCTTTGGACTTTTTCCTTCAATCAATGCAACAATGCCTGTCTTCACAATTCCTTTTTTATAAGGAATTTTCCATTCGTCTAATTTGGAACAGACAAATGCAGAGGTGTTAAATTCTTCAAATGATAATTCAGGGTTTGCATGCAGATGTCTGCGAATTGCAACAACTTCGATGAAGTATTTTTCGGAAAGTGATTTTATTTTTTCTTTCACCGGATTATTTCCCGAACAAAAATTTCAATGCAACTAAAATCATAAAAACTGCAAAAACTTTTTTTACAATATTCTGGTCAATGCCAATTGCAATTTTAGATCCGAGAAAAGCACCCAGAATAAATGCGATGCCAATCACAAAAGCTGCATGAAAACTGATGTGCCCGGCTTTGTAGTAATTCATGACAGCTAAAATTCCAACGGGCAGCATTAGCAAAGCAAGACTTGTTCCTTGTGCTGTGTGTTGCTGAAACCCGAGAAAAATAATCAAGCCAGGAACAATAATAATTCCACCCCCAACACCAACAAATCCGCTTAGCAATCCGGCAAACAGGCCAATCGAAAGCAATATCAGAACAGTATTTACGTCCATAGTTTTGAATGATAAATGTTTGTTGGTTAGTTTTTTCATCTTTAAAAATCAAGGCTCAGTGAAATATACAAGAGTGGTTTTAATACTCTGCCATCTTCAATTCCCCAGGCATAATCTGCACGGATAAAATACCCCAGAATTCTGCTACGAACTCCAAAACCATAACCGCCAACAATTGGCTCTTTACTGTTTTTGATTTTGATGGTAATGTTTCCAGATTGGATGGTTTGTGTGTTCAAAAAGTTATCTTCAGAATAGGGCGAAGGACCTGTCCAGGCAGTTCCAATGTCGCCAAAAGCTACAACCTGAAAGTTGGTAAGAAAATCAGACTTAAGCGGACGATTCATAATGTACTTGAAAAGAGGAATTCTTAATTCGCTGTTAAATAAAGCAAAGCTGTTTCCGTTTCGCACATTCTGATAAAAACCGCGCATATTGGTCGCTACTGTCTGATATTGATAATTCTGTGTGTAATCAATAGAAGTTGAGTTATCAAATTTAGGAACAAACCAATTATCAACTCCACCAAGGTAGTAAATCAGTTTCTCCGATCCGAACGAAGTGCTGGCAGCAAAACGATTAGCCCAAATCAAATCACGATGAATTTTTTTGTAGTGGCGGATGTCTAGTCCTATTACAAAAAAGCGGGCAGCTTTTTTATTAACGTGCTGATAATACTCACCAAAAATTTTGTAACGCCATCCATTGTATAAATTCAATCCGCGGTTTACGGTGTTGTCAAAAACATATTCCATTTTCAACCCACCAAGATAATTATTTCGGTTTTTTTCCTGCAGATTGCTTAGGTCGGTACTTAGATTTACTTCCTGATCAGTTCGTCCTATTAAGCTTCCTCGTAATGAAGCTACTTCGCTGAAAGGATAATTCAGAGAATAGGTAAGTGTGTGTGTATGTACTTTAATTGCTGAAACCTGAACTATGTTCAAAAAACTCTGGCGGTGAAAAACAACCTGTTGGTCAAGACGGTGTTTGAAATTCTGATAGCTCAGAAAATACTCGTTGCTGTTCAGATTTCCTGCAAAGCGGAAACCACCGACAATTTTGTAATCTTCCATTACATCGCTGATTCCTATTTTGAAAAGACCGTTGATACCGGGATTAAAAAATACAGCTCCACCGCCCGTAAACTTCTGATAGGAAGAATTAATGAAGTTGTTGTTGAGTTGTGTAACAACGTAGTCGGTATAAAATGCTACATCGTAATTACGCAGTTTAGGAAGTGTAAATTCTTTTGCTTTTTCAGGTGATACTTCTTTGCCGTTTTCAAACTGCCGCACTTTCGTTTCACCGT
>SXHM01000120.1 GCA_005773695.1 Bacteroidota bacterium | reverse complement strand
TTCAACACCAGTTCCTCAAAATCAATACTTGATGTGTTGCGTCTGATTGAATCACTGAAAGAAAATAGCGAAGTAATAATCAACTGGTTCTATGAAAAAGAAGACGAAGATATGCTTGAAGTAGGTGAAGACTATTGCGAGATAGTAAACCTGCCTTTCCGCATGGTTGAAGTAGATAATCTATACTAATTTATTATCCCGTTTTCCTTTGTGGCATGCTCTGTGAAAAACAAAGTATCCTCTTTGGTAAATATACCTTTGTCCTCTTATTGGTAAAAAACTACTTTTGCCCAACACCAAATACAACTCTATGCCATCTACCGTTGAAATATTAAAAACCTTGAAAGCCTCAGGTGCAAAAAAAGTAAAACTTGCCGTAACCGATATTGATGGAGTATTGCGCGGAAAAGTGGTTAGTATCGAAAAATTCCTTGGTATTGTCGAAAAAGGCTTCGGCTTTTGCGATGTTGTTTTTGGATGGGACAGCAGCGATGTGGCTTATGATAATGCCTCTTACACAGGCTGGCACACGGGCTATCCCGATGCACAGGCAGTGGTTGATTTTAATACGTTTCGAAACATACCCTGGGAAAATAATCTCCCTTTGTTTCTTGCCGATTTCCGCAAAAACGATGGAAGCGAATTGGAAATATCGCCACGCAACCTGCTTAAAAAAGTAATAGCACAAAGCGAAAAGCAAGGCTACCACGCTTATTTTTCGCAGGAGTTTGAATGGTTCAATTTTGCCGAAGATGCTGATACATTGCACGAAACAGGTTTCTATAAACCGCAACACCTCACACCCGGAATGTTTGGCTATTCGGTTTTGCGCGCCTCTCAAAACAGTGAATTTTTCAATGATTTGTTTGATGAACTCGCCAAGTTCAGAGTACCCATAGAAGGGCTACATACCGAAACCGGTCCGGGCGTTTACGAAGCCGCTATACAATATGGCGATACCTTGGAAGCAGCTGACCGTGCCGTGTTATTCAAAACGGGCGTGAAAGAAATTGCGCATCAACACGGTATCATGGCAACCTTTATGGCAAAGTTCAGCGAAAACCTTCCCGGCTGCAGTGGACATGTTCATCAAAGTCTGTGGGATAAAGCAAAAAAGAAAAACCTTTTTCACGATGCTAAATCCAAAACAGGTATGAGTAGCTTAATGGAAAGCTACATCGCTGGACAGTTGCATTGCCTGCCGTATGTGTTGCCGATGTATGCACCTACCATCAACAGCTACAAACGTTTGGTTGTGGGCGCCTGGGCGCCAACAACCCTCACCTGGGCAGTTGATAACCGCACTACAGCTTTGCGTGCATTACCAACAGGAGAAAAATCAACGCGCTTGGAGACCCGAGTAGTGGGCAGTGATAGCAATCCTTATCTTGCCATGGCAGCTTGTCTTGCATCTGGGTTGTTTGGGGTGAAGAATAAACTGAAACTGAAAACACCACAAACAATCGGAAGTGGTTATGCGGATGTAAAGAACGGAACACTTCCCCGCAACCTTGCCGAAGCCACCGAAGCCATGAAAACCTCTAAACTTGCCGAAGAATTATTCGGAAAAGAATTTGTTCAGCACTTTGTGCAAACAAGAGAGTGGGAGTGGAGACAATTTTCAAAAGTAGTTACCGACTGGGAATTGAAGCGGTACTTCGAAATTATCTAAAGCGCCTCTAAATAGATCTTCTTAAAATCTTCTCTGCTCACTGGCTTAGGATTATTCGGGTGGCAGAAATCTGCAAAAGCAAGATCAGCCAGTTTTTCAATATGCTCTGGCTTTACACCAATGCCGCTGAGTTTTAAAGGCAATCCCAATTTCTGGTTCAGTTCAAACAAAGCATTAACCACACCTTCGCCACTTTCATCTTTCAGTTCCATGGTGCGGGCAATGGTGCGGAATTTATCTTCAAAACCGGGATAGTTGAAACGCATACCGTAAGGCAAATTCACAGCGTTGGCAAGTCCGTGATGTGTATCCAATAATTGCGAAAGAGGATGTGCCAGTGAATGCACAACACCCAATCCTTTTTGAAAAGCAACCGCACCCATCAGCGAAGCAAGCATCATTTTGCTGCGTGACTCTAAATCAGGTTTGTTAACTGCTTTGTCAATTGATTCATTGATTAAAGCGATACCCTGCAATGCAATTCCCTCACACATCGGGTGAAACATTTTGGCGATATAGGCTTCCATATTATGTGTCAGTGCATCCATTCCGGTAGCAGCTGTTACAAAGGCAGGTAATTCAAACGTTAAAGTCGGGTCAGCAAAAACACGTTTTGCTAAAAGTTTGGGAGAGAACAGAATTTTCTTCTGATGTGTTTCGTCATCTGCAATAATAGCACTGCGCCCAACTTCACTGCCCGTTCCACTGGTAGTAGGAACTGTAACGAAATACGGAACTTCTTCAGTAACATAAATATCACCTCCAATCAAATCATCGTAATCAAATAAATCGCGAGTATGGTTAATTCGTAAGGTAATTGCACGTGCAACATCTAATGCAGCTCCACCACCAACACCAACAATACAATCACGTTTGCTTTGGTGAAAAGCATCACCGCCATTCAATACATCAGATTTTACAGGGTTTTTGTGAATGTTGCTGAAAACTTCAGGTTTCAACCCTGCTTTTTCAAGGTCAGCAACTAATGTTTTAAAAAAACTTAATTGCGCAACAACAGGGTCAGTAACCACTAAAGGTGAACTAAGTTTTTGCTCTTTAAGATGCCCAGCCAGTTCATTAATTGCACCGGCACCAAAGCGGATAACTGTTGGAAAATTGTATTGTAAAACCTGATTAAAATTCATGATATTATTTTTTTGTGGTCGCAAAGATGACAAAAACTAAGTAAAAGTTAGAATGAAATATTTTGCTTGCAAATAAAATATATTCTACATTTGAACCACTAAAACATAAACAATAACCCAATGAAAAAAGTAATATTTACCTTGTTATCCTTAACTGTTGTGGCAGTTGTGAATGCTCAATCCATTTCTCCACAGGTTATTGCAAGTGCCGGAACGCATTATACAGGCAGCAATGCACAACTGAGCTGGACCATTGGTGAGCCTGTAATTACTACTGTTTCAAACGGAAGTAATATCATCACTCAAGGTTTTCATCAAACACTTTTGAACGTTACTTCTGTTGAAGAACAAAGTGTGGCGGGTGTAAACGTTACTGTGTTTCCAAACCCTACTTCAGATCTTTTAAATATCAACCTAACCAACAACCTGAAAGATTTGCAAATGGATTTATTTGACATGACAGGAAAATTATTGCAGACCCGTGAGATTGGCTCTGCTGAAGGAAACGTGCAAATAAGCATGACCGAATATGCCCGGGCTAATTACTTACTGCGTGTTTACTCTGCAGATGGAAGTGTGAACTACACATACAAGGTTCAGAAAATAAATGCACAATAAATAGTAATAAATAAAAAAAGAAAAGCCCTGCGAATTTCGCAGGGCTTTTCTTTTTAGAATAGTTTATTGTCCACACTGTATTTCCCTGGTCCTGTAAAAAGAAGCGCAAGAAATACTATTCCTAATTCAATTGCATGAGAGCCCGACATAATTTTCCCTTTCAAAGCTTCGCCTTCTGCTGCTGCATCAACCCAATGCACCAATGCAGCAATAAACATTGTAAACAACATCATGAAACATGCAGGACGAAAAACCAAGCCCAGAATCAGCAAAATTCCACCGCCAAACTCGGCAAACGCAGCCAGAAAACCCCATAAAGTTGGTAGAAACGTAATGCCGATATTTTCCATGGCTCCGCCTAATTTCAGCCATTTTTCAGGACCGCCAAACATTTTACCTTCTCCGTGAAGAATAAACATGACGCCAATTCCAATTCTTAGAATTAGTAAACCAAAACTAATAGCTTGTGTACTTGGACTGAGTAATTTTTTCATGATTTTTTATTTTGAGGTTTTACAAACTTTATTTAGGTGCCCGTGCAATAAGCCAGAGACTTAAAATTCCGAAAATAATATTTGGTGTCCACACGGCTAACATAACAGGAACATTTCCCGAGGTGGCAAAGGTATTTGCAATTTGCATAAACATAATGTAAGAAAAGCTAAGGCCTACTCCAATTCCTATATTTAT
>SXHM01000119.1 GCA_005773695.1 Bacteroidota bacterium | reverse complement strand
TTAAGCGTAGCGGGTCGCTATGAACAACGGGGATGCTGAAACAAGTTCAGCATTTCTTATGCTATTTATAAAATTATCATTCTTCTCCCCGCTGAGCAGAATATGTTATTCCGCTCTTATTATTTGCAGAATTTAAATTCTGCCTTGTTCCAAGCTTAATTACAAATTTAGCTTAGCGCAATCACGTTGAACATTCCGCCCAGCCGGAGTCAACAGTCTACGGTCGACTGTCAACATACGGTTTCAGTTTCCGATAACTATCGGGAACAGAATACAGACTACAGACTACTGACTATGGACTAGTTTTCCCACACCACTTCCGTGCTGCTCGAATACCATTTCTCGTAATGAGCTCTGTGGATTTTCTCCACTTCATTGCGTTTTATTTTAAGAGTAGGAGTTAGGAGTTTGTTTTCCACGGTCCAGTCGCCTTTCAGTACTACCATGCGTTTCAGCATTTCGTGCTGGTCAAGCTTTGGATTTACGATGCTCATGGTTTCGGCAAGGCTGCGTTCAATTTCTTCTTTTGCTTTTTTCTTTCCTGCTTCTGAGAGGGTAATCATAGCAATGGGTTGCGCAATTCCGTCACCCACCACACAAACCTGATCCACATCTTCGTTTACCGAAATTTTCATTTCAATAGGTGCAGGTGCAACGTATTTACCTTTGGTGGTTTTGAAGATGTCTTTCACGCGTCCTGTAATTTGCAGGTAACCATCTTTGTCAATTTTACCTTCGTCACCGGTGCGCAGGTAACCATCTGCGGTAAAACTGTCTTTGGTCATCTGCGGCTCTTTATAATAGCCCAGCATCAGCGCTTCGTGTTTTACCAATACTTCGTTCTGCTCACTAAGTCTTATCTCCACATGCGGAAGCGATTGTCCTACACAGCCTATTCGTATTTTACCGGGAAGTGTAACGTGCGAGTAGCAGCAGTTCTCAGTCATGGCATACGCCTCCTGTATTTTTATATCCAGACGCTCGAACCAGCGGATAAGCGAAGCAGGCATAGGAGCTGCTCCTACAAAAATATTGCTAGCCTGCGATAATCCAAGTCCTGTTTTTATTTTCTTTCTTACCACTGAATTTAACAGCGGAATGTTCAGGAAAATATTCAGTTTTTTCTGCGGCATTTTTCCAAGAACACCTTGCTGGAATTTACTCCAGATGCGTGGCACACCAAGGAAAACAGTTGGCTGAACTTCCTGAAGGTTTTTCGGAAATTTCTCTAATGATTCACCGAAGGCAATACTGCCGCCCGAATAAATACCACCCAGTTCAACCAGGAAACGTTCTGCAATGTGGCACAACGGCAGGTAGGAAAAGAATTTTGATGAATTATCAATGTTAATCAGCTTCACAGCATTTTCAGCAGTGAACGAAAAATTGTGGAAACTGTGCATTACACCTTTAGGCATTCCGGTGGTTCCTGAGGTATAGATAATAGTAGCCAGTTCATTCGGCATACGGATAATGTCTTCGCCAACGGGTTTAGCGCCCTTGGTAACTTCATCCCATGTTTCGTAACCCGGCTCGGTATAAAACGGAAACGAAATGCAGCGCACACCTGCCGGAACTCCTGGGCGCATACTTTTCCAGTCGTCAAGTTTACCTACAAAACAAACCTTTGCTTCGCTGTGTTCCAAAATCAGTTTCACTGTTTCAGAATTCAGGTTAGGATACATGGGCACCGAAACGTGTCCTGACATCATAATAGCAAGGTCGCTGATAATCCAGTGCGCACAGTTTTTTGAAATCAATGCAATGTTACTTCCTGCAGGAAGGTTCATGCCTTTCAGTGCAGCCGCCATTTTGCGCACTTCTTCGCCTGTCTGTTTCCATGTCCATTCATGCCACACATCATTAATAGGTTGGCGCAGGAAAATTTTATCGGGCGTTTCTTTTTCCCATTTGTAAAGCATTTCAAGAGGTGAGGCGTAAACTGACATGTGGTTTTGGGGTTTTTGTTAAATTGTTAGTGTGTTTTGCAGTTGTGTCACCCTGAGCGTAGTCGAAGGGTAAAATAATAGCGGTTCGACTACGCTCACCGTGACAATTAAATCAATTACATTTGCATCCTTATTTTTCCCAAAAATAGAAATCTTTTTTAATTCCAAAATAATTCAATGAAATTATCTACCAAAGTAACCGAACTGTTAGACATAGAATTTCCCATAATAATGGCTCCTATGTTTCTTGTCTCTAACGAAGCGATGATGAAATCAGCAATGGATTCAGGCATTATGGGCTGCTTTCCTTCACTCAATTACCGCAACGAAGGCGAGTATGATAAAGTACTCGACAACCTGAACGCCTATAAAAAGCAAACCAACTCAAGCGGTAATTACGGTGTAAACCTTATTGTGCAAAAAAGCAACCCTCTTTTTGTGAAACACCTGAAAGCAAGTATTGATAAACAGGTTCCGTTTTACATTACCTCACTCGGAAGCCCGGACGAAGTAATAAAACAGGCACACAGTTATGGCGCGAAAGTGTTTACCGATGTTACCAATATCGAACACGCAAAAAAGTGTTATGATCTTGGAACCGATGGATTTATTGCCGTAGGGCAGGGGGCAGGCGGACACGCAGGACCTTATCCTTTACAGCTTTTAGTTCCCTCACTTAAAAAACATTTTCCTGATAAGCCGGTGGTTTCTGCAGGCGGTGTGGCAACAGGCGAAGGTATTGTTTCCATGCTGGCGGTGGGTGCAGAAGGTGTTTCAATCGGCACGCGTTACATTGCTTGTCCTGAAGCAGGTGTGAATGATGCCTATAAAAATGCAATTGTTGATTCAAAAATGAGCGACATAGTAATGACCGATAAAATTTCGGGAACTCCATGCACTATTATCAATACACCTTACGCTAAAAAGATTGGTTACAAACAAAACTGGCTCGAGAAACAACTCAGCACCAACAAACGCACGAAGAAATATTTTAAACTGCTCATACAGTTTCGCGGAATGCAAAAACTTGAAAAATCAATCAAGCCTGCCGGCTACGATACGCTATGGTGTGCCGGACAAAGCGTGGAAATGATTGATGAGATAATGCCGGTAAAACAGATTACTGATAAGCTTATGACAGAAACATTTGATACATTGGCAAGGCTTAAAAAATTAGTGCTGAAAGAGGTGTTGGCTTAATTATTCCACCATCATCTTAAAACCTACTCCGTGAATATTAACGATCTGTATTTTAGGGTCGCCCACTAAGTATTTTCTTAGGCGGGCAATGAAAACATCCATGCTGCGCCCGGTAAAATAATCATCGTTACCCCAAACTATTTTAAGA
>SXHM01000118.1 GCA_005773695.1 Bacteroidota bacterium | reverse complement strand
TTGAATACTCACTCTGATTATTTTGATGGTGCTCTTGGTCATGGGGGGGGCTATCGCCACGTCTATTATAAAACTGCAACTATGTTATACAATCTGCAATATGTTTTGGGCGATTCACTATTCCTTCACACAATGCAACAGTATTTCAGTCAGTGGAAAATGGCACATCCTTATTTTGAAGACTTCCGCAACTCTATTATTCATACATCAAAAGTTGACCTCAATTGGTTCTTTGACCAATGGTTGGAAACTACTAAAATTATTGACTATGGAATAAAAACAGTAAAGAAGGGTGAGAAAAAAGATGAATACATTATCACCTTTGAACGCAATGGCAAAATGCAGATGCCGCTTGACTTTCAGGTAATTTCTAAAGATAGCGTAATACAGAACTTCCACATACCTAATAACTGGTTTGTCAAAAAAACAGATGCAAAGGTTTTACCCAAATGGTTGGGCTGGGAAAAACTAAATCCAACTTACGAAGCCCGTGTTATTGTTCCTGAAGGAATAAAAGACATAGTAATTGATCCAAGCAAACGACTCGCAGATGTAAATATGCTTGATAACAGCAAAAAGCCACCAATTGATTTTAATTTCGATTCACAGATTTACAACACTCCCGACTGGAGAAGCTATGAAGTAAAAGCCCGTCCCGATTTTTGGTACAATGCTTATGATGGAGTAAAAATCGGAATACATATCAATGGAAATCACATGAATTACCGCCACATTTTTGGAGCAACCGTGTGGTTCAATACTGGGCTTGGTCAGGCAAAATTTGACTCCACTATTGCGTTGAACGGGTTTGATGTAATGTCATTTATTGTTAACTATAAGACCAACTTAGACAAGATAGGTAAAAACGCTTGGTTCAATCTGCAGGCAAAGGCATTAGATGGCATGTATGGCTTAAATTTCGGAATAGAGAAATGGGACAAACTGATGAAGAACCTTTTTTATTTTCAGTTTAAAACCATGCTTCGTCCAGAACAAAACGACAAAGCATATCTGATGTATCCAAATGAATGGGGCATCGGAAAACTCAATAATAACTTCGCTTTCGGCATCAAACGCAATTTCAGCTACAGCAATGGAGGCGGAAACATGAACCTTGAAATGAAAGCACCTGCTCCCGGAAGTACTTACAGTTTCACCAAAGTATCTCTGAATTTAGTAAACAAATTTTCACTCAGTAAATTTGGATTCAATACTCGCTTGTTTGCTCAATACGGCACAGGGAAAAGAGTTGCACCTGAATCAGCTTTGTATCTGGCAGGTGCAAATCCTGAAGAAATGATGGACAACAAATACACACGTTCACGTGCTTTTATTCCTTATGACTGGGCCGAGAATTATGGTGAAACAACAAATCATTTTCACCAAGGTGGCGGTCTGAACCTGAGGGGATATGCTGGCTATCTTGTTCCTTACAAAAATGAAAAAGGAGAGCTTAATATGACCTATCGTGGCATGTCGGGGGCAGCAATAAATCTGGAAATAGAATTCGATCGCTGGTTAAAAATACGTCCACGATTAGTGATGAATACACTACAAATAAAAACCTACCTCTTTGCTGATGCAGGCATTATCAATTCCACCCAACAAGGAAACAAACTACATTTTGCAGATTTCAGAATGGATGCAGGACTTGGCACAGCTCTTGTAATAAAAAAATGGGGAGCCTTA
Source organism: Bacteroidota bacterium (assembly GCA_005773695.1). The sequence goes on along the minus strand of SXHM01000118.1, from coordinate 1,061 downwards.
CAAATGGCAAAACCACTTACTATACGATTTGATATGCCATTCTTTTTAAATCATACACCAGCCGTTGAACCCGATTATTTTAAATTCCGTTGGGTGGTTGGAATTAACAGAGCTTTTTAAATTTGCAAAACTTTTTTAACCTTCTAAACCTTCAAACTTTCAAAACAAAAATTATGAAACAATTCAGCATCTTAATCATTCTATTAATCAGCGCTGCAACCTTGTCTGCACAATCTATTGTAGGAAAATGGAAAACAATTGATGACGAAACAGGAAAACCGAAATCAGTTGTAGAAATCTTTGAAAAAAACGGGAAAGTTTATGGAAAAATAATCCAACTTTTTCGCGATCCAAGTGAAGAACAAGATCCTGTTTGCGATAAATGTGATGACGACCGCAAAAACAAAAAAATACTTGGAATGGAAATTATCCGCGATATGGAAAAAGACGGAAGCGAGTGGGAAGACGGGACCATTATGGATCCTAAAAAAGGAACTATTTATGACTGTAAACTTTGGTTGGAGGGCGGTAACCTGAAAGTACGTGGTTATGTTTTGTTTATTTACAGAACACAGACCTGGTTGCCTTACAAAGAGTAAACTCACCCTAACAACTCTCTTCAAGGAGAGAGAGATAACGCGGCTCGGTTTATATACCGAGCCGCTTTTTTATGTCGGCAATATGTTTGACCTGAAAAAATTCGGGAACAATTTTCAGGTAGTAAGCTCCAGTCAGATAAAGTAATGAAACTAAAACCGACATTGCAATAATTTCAACTGTAGCGCTGCCTAAGTCAATGTTTACAAACCATAGTAAACCACAGGCAGATATTAACAGTAAGGTTTTTAATGAAGTTATGTCAAAAGGCTGAAGTCCCATTTTTTTCCATATGAAGAAAAACTTTAAAAAGTTATAGGAAATGCTTGATAATGCAGTTGCAAATGCTGCGCCTTTCAATCCCCAGAGTGGAATAAAAATGCTGTAGTTGATATAAGAAACTACTGTCAGAAAAACCAACATACCTAAACCGTAGCGGTAATATCTTGAGTTATATAGAATGG
>SXHM01000117.1 GCA_005773695.1 Bacteroidota bacterium | reverse complement strand
TTGTCACCATCATTACCAATATCATCAGTATGTCCGTGAATGGCAATTTTTATAGAAGCATTTTCTTTTAGAAAAAGAATGAACTCATCTAAAACCAGCTTTGAGTTTTCTTCCATTGCATAGGAGTTGGTTTCAAAATTTATGTTGTTGATGCGGTGTGCCGAACCAGTTTCAATCTTTTTTACTTCAAAATCAATTTTTTGAACTGATTTTGGTTTACTAACAGAAGTATCTTCTTTTGCAATAAACTGTGAAGTAAAAGCAGCATCTTCACTTTTTACCGTCATAATATAATCAGTACTTAAATTCATCACTGCAACATATTCGCCCGAGATTGTATCCACATCTACTTGCTGAATTTCTTTTGTTTTAATGTTTTTAAGTTCAATTTTTGCTGCGGTTACAGGTTTGCCTTCATCATCTTTTAGTTCACCTTTTGCAATGCGCATCATTTCAGGGCGAGCCTCTTTATAGAGCTGGAAAGAATACATGTCCCAACCACCTACTCCATTCTTTAATTCATTGCTTGAAAAGAATGCTGTTTTACTATCGGTACTTACAAAAAAACCTACATCATCATTCTCGCTGTTTATGGGATAGCCAATGTTTACAGGCGCTACAAAGCTGGATGTGCTGTCTTGTCGTGAATAAAAAATATCAAATCCTCCAATACCTTTAAGTCCATCAGAAGAAAAATAAAGTGTGTGACTATCACTATGAATAAAAGGAGATTTTTCGTTTCCTGAGGTATTTATTTTTCTGCCAAGGTTCTTTGCTTTACCCCATTTACCGTCAATCTGCATTTCAGATTTATACAAATCCATGTTATCAATAGCTCCTATTTCATCCTCACGAATACTAACGAAATACATTGTTTTTCCATCAGCAGAAACACTTGGCTGGCCTTCAAATGAATTCTTCTGGTTCACTCCTTCACCAACGCTCACAGGGTCTGTCCATTCATCGTTCACAAAATCAGAAGTGTAGATATCGCAGTTTTTATAGCCTTCCATATCAAACTTACAAATGGTGAGGTATAGTTTTTTATTATTAACTGAAATTGTTGCTCCGCCTACATTTTCAGTCATATTAAAAGGTGGCGGCATAGCAATTCCACCATCAAACCAATTTGCTGTGGAATGGCTAACCGTAAACTCCTCCACTAATTTTGGAGTAAGGTCACCCTTCTTCAGTTTCTCGTAATTCCTTATATAAAGCGCCATTTCATTGTCGGGTGAAATAATTCCAAGGTACTCATTGGCTTTAGTTGAAATGCCTGTAACAACAACAGGTTCAAAGGGTACAGGATTTTTATAAACGTTGGCATAAAACTCTGCATCCTTTTTCAGCTGTTCAGCTTCTTCCATTCGCTTCTCATAATCTTTGGGATAATCGCTAACGTTGGCGTATTCCAATTTCAGAAACTTAATGAAATACTGAACAGCTTTTTCGTAATCCTTTTTTCCCATGGCAATATTGCCGAGATAGTAATACGGAAAAGGATGATAGTTGGGGCACTCCTGAATTACCTGTTCCAGATTTTTGGCTGCAAAAGCATAACTGCCCATAGGATTTTTCTCAGCAAGTTTAATGTTCTCATACGCAAACTGATAGCGTGCCTGGTAATGCTCCGGTTCTAATTCCAAAGCTTGCTCCAGTAATTCTCTGCGCACAGATGGCTTTTTTTCTACCATCGCATCTTCGTAAAGCTTATGAGCTTTCTTATTTTCAGGAAGTTCACAAGGAGTAATTTCCTGCGAAAATAAAATGTAGGGAAAGAGCAAAATGAATATAGAAATACAATGCTTCACTTTATTAAGCATGACAACAATAATGCCTGGTTATTTAAACAGACCTTTAAGTTTTTTCTCAGCCTCTTCTTTAGCTTTTTTCTCAGCAGCTTTCTTTGCTTTTTCAGCTTCCTGTTTGGCTTTATCTTCCAGTTCCTTTTTCTTTTTCTCAGCCTCCTGTTTTAATTTGTCTGCTTCTTCTTTTACTTTCTGTTCTGCCTGATTTTTTAGCTTGTCTGCTTCTTCGCGTGCTTTGCGCTCCAGTTCTTCTTTTTGTTTGTTCAGCTCTTCCTGTGCACGATCTTTTAAATCATTCATCACATCATTAGCGGCATCTTTCAAACCTGTTTTCACAGTTGGATTGGTAACTGTTCCGCCAATCATAGCATTCACATTTATTTTTTCGCCCACATTAACACCTGCACCTTTTGAATTGGCTTGTGATACCAGATTATTAAGAACTGCATTTGCCTGTCCACCAAACTCAGCGCGAGGAATTTCAAAGTTCATTACATAATCAATCGTTTGGTCAAAGCCTGTGCTGCCTCCTATTTTGGTTTTGAATCCTGCGAAGGTCATATCAAACGGTTCTACATTCACACGGCCATTTTCAAACTTGAATGACAGGTTAAGATTATTCAGTTCCTGTTTTTTCAGTTTCTCCATCTTCAATGCATCAGCTAATTTATTGATGGGTGCAAACCCTTCCAGTCTTACCTGATTAGTACTCAGTTTACCGTCACCTGAAAGTGAAGTAAGAACAGGTTCCATTTTAGTATCCAATTCTGTTTTAAATTTCATGGAAGAAGAGAATTTGCCTTTTGCATACTTTCCAACAGGAGCAAGCTTTTGTACAGTGTTAAACGTGTTAAATGTTTTAGTGATATCAAAACCATTTGCAGCAATATCAAAATCAACCAGCGGCTTTTTTATGTTGCTTACATCATAGCTTCCGTTCAGGTTCATGGTGCCATCCATCAGGTTCATAGCTAAATTATTCAAGGCCACCTTCGTTTCTTTTATAGTGATATTGCCTTTTACATTAGTCATTTCAATATTATCGTAAAGCAATTTTCCGATAGCCGAAGTGAGCGTAAAGTCAATATTTGCAGGAACATCAATCACTGCAAATGAAGCGGTGTCGGTTTTTGCTGTTGCTGTTTCATCCTCGCTACTCATGAATTCATTCAGGTCAATCTGGTTAGAATTCAAGTTGAAGTTTCCTTTCAATAAACCATTTTCCGCAAAGAAATAGTCGAGAAAGTTTTCAATTTTTCCGTTTGCTTTGAAATCACTCTTGCCTATTTTGGAATCAAATGAAACCAACTCTACAAAAGCAGGTGAAAATTTCAGTTGTGCATATTTGATGTCAACTGCCTGAGGTAAATCTTTTGAACTGTATTTCATGTCCTGAGCGGTGAATTCACCCTTTGCATCAAACTCGCTGTAACGCTCGTTGTCAATGGAAGATTTTTTTCCTTTCAACACAATATCGGCAGTAATTTTCCCATTCAGTTCCGCGCTATCTAAAGGCATCACATCTTTTACGCTTGATAAATCTATTTTACCAGCGATCTTCCCGTCAATATCAGGGTCACTTACAGGTGATTTAACCAGAAACTTCATTTCCACAGGGTTTTCAGCAATTTTAAAATTGAATTTGCTGATGTCAATCACCGTTAAATCTGCATCCACTCCGGGATTATTGATCTTCACATCAATATTGATATTGTCTACCTGTGTAGGTAAATCAGGATATTTGAACATAGCATTTTCCACCAATACTTTCAATCCGAATGCAGGTAACATTT
>SXHM01000116.1 GCA_005773695.1 Bacteroidota bacterium | reverse complement strand
ACATACTTCTTAGTAGTTTACATAGTTTTTTTCATTACAACCTTCCTGTTTTCGTTTCTTATAAATGGGCTCTTTTTAAAATTCTCAAGAACTTTAGGAATAAGAAGTAATGAAAGCCGTGAAATTCGCTGGAGCGCTTCAACTAAACCTGCTTTTGGAGGAATTTCCTTCTTCATAATCTTCTTGATTTCGGTTGCTTCTCATGCAATATTTTTTCAATCAAGTGCATTCTTAGATTTACAATTAATTGGTGTACTTTCTGCCTGCACTCTTGGTTTTATTGTAGGACTAGCCGATGATGCATACAACACAAAACCATTTCTAAAGTTTTTTGCTCAAATAACCTGCTCTGCAATTCTTATAGTTACAGGAACCTACATCAATTTTTTTCCGTGGGATTGGGTAAATTATCTACTTACAGCTTTTTGGGTAATTGGTTTAATGAACTCCATTAATATGCTTGATAATATGGACGGTATCACTACGAGTGTTTCTATCTCAGTTGTCCTTTCTGCTATTTTTATGCTTATAACAAATAGTGATTATTCAAATATCCATTTCATTATTCTAATTGGAGTTTTGTCAGCACTGCTTGGTTTTCTTTATTTTAATTGGAATCCTTCAAAAATGTATATGGGTGATACAGGAAGCCAATTTCTTGGAGTTTTCCTTGCTGCAATGGGCATTATTTACTTCTGGAATGTTTATGCTGTTGACGGAGATATAGCAACAAACCCGAAAGTGCAGACCAAACAATTGATAATACCTTTATTGGTTTTTATAATTCCCATAATTGATACAACAACTGTTGTAATTAACCGTTTGATTAAAGGTCAATCTCCGTTTGTAGGTGGAAAAGATCATACTACTCACCACGTTTCTTATCTTGGATTCAGTGATAGCCAGGTAGCTTGGATTTACTTTGATCTTTCATTATTTTCTTTGTTATTGCTTATTATTATTGAAAAATATATACTTCAATGGGGATATATGCACTTCTTCATTTTCCTTACATATTTCCTTGTCTTGTTTACTGCACTCTACTCCACCACAAGAATCAATCGTAAAAAAGAACAGAATTGAATTTATTTTTAAATCGCTGCACTGATTTTTTGCGCAGCAAAAGATTTTATACGCTTGCTGTTTTGCTCCTGATTATTACCGGAGCCAGACTGTTTATCTTTTCAATAACCTCAAAAGAAGAAGATAAAAACTACCAGCGATATTTTCAGGAAAACTATAAAATTTTCAGCATTAAAATTCCTGAGAACCTTAGTTTTGCAGATGAGCCAGTACCACTTCATGATTTTGATTTTCATGAACGCATTGACCGCGAATTAACCGTAAATACTTATTGGCAAAGCAACACTTCATTTTTTCACAAACGTGCACATCGCTGGTTTCCGGTAATTGAACCAATACTTAAAAAGAATGGAATTCCTGACGACTTTAAATATCTGGCACTGATCGAAAGCGGACTGACCAACATTGTTTCTCCTGCTGGTGCAACAGGTTTCTGGCAATTGATGGAAGAACCGGCAAAAAAATATGGTTTACAAATTGACAAGGAAGTTGACGAACGCTATAATGTTGAAAAATCAACAGAAGCAGCCTGTAAATATCTGCATGAAGCATTTTCTATTTTTGGTAATTGGACCATGGCTGCAGCTAGTTATAATATGGGAATGAACGGTGCCCAACGCCAATTGGAGAAGCAAAAAGTAAAAAGCTATTATGATTTGCTTTTGGGTGAAGAAACTTCACGCTACTTATTTCGCATTCTTGCAGCAAAATGTATTATGGAACACCCGCAGGATTATGGATTTTACCTGCGAAAAAAAGATTTATATCCCCCTTTTAAAACACATGAAATAACACTTGATACTGCTGTTGTTGATTTCACTGATTATGCAATTACAAACAAAGTAAATTACAAAATTTTAAAAATGTTTAATCCTTGGTTGCGCCAGAGTTTTCTTACTAACAAGGAGCGAAAAAAATATACGATTAAACTTCCTGTTGAAGGATATACAGATTTTGAAAAATTGTTGGACAGCGATGAGGGAAGATCAATTGATTCAGTTTATGCCATAGAATTACCTGCCGACACTATTCCAAAGATTAAAAACAGGTAATATTCCATTTCGGAAATTATGCAGGAAATAGAAGCCGATAATGAGCAGATAGAAATTTACGGAGCTCGGGAACACAACCTGAAAAATATTGACGTAATTATTCCGCGCAACAAATTGGTTGTTATTACCGGTTTGAGCGGAAGCGGAAAATCATCACTCGCATTTGATACTATTTATGCCGAAGGTCAACGCAGATACATTGAAAGTTTTTCTGCTTATGCGCGACAGTTTCTTGGTTCATTAGAACGACCTGATGTGGATAAGATTAACGGATTAAGCCCTGTTATTTCTATTGAGCAGAAGACCACGAATAAAAATCCACGCTCAACAGTCGGAACAATTACGGAGATTTATGATTTCATGCGTTTACTATTTTCACGATCTGCTGACGCCTATTCGTACGTTACAAATGAACGTATGGTGAAATACACTGACGAAGAAATACTAAAGCTCATTCTTAAAAATTTCAACGAAAAAAAAATAGCACTGTTAGCCCCTATTGTTAAAGGAAGAAAAGGTCATTACCGCGAATTATTTGAGCAATTATTGAAACAAGGATTTACAAAAGTTCGCGTGGATAGCGAAATTCTCGAACTAAACAGCAAAATAAAAATTGACCGCTACAAAACGCACGATATAGAAATTGTAGTTGACCGGATTGAGGTAACTGAAACATCCCGCCAGCGTTTATCACAAAGCATGCAGACTGCGATGAAACATGGCAAAGGTTCGCTGATGGTGATGGATACAGATACTTCAGTTATCCGTTTTTTTAGTCGCAATTTAATGTGTCCATCTTCGGGAATTGCGTATGACGATCCTGCACCAAATATGTTTTCTTTCAACTCTCCTTATGGTGCCTGTCCTCGCTGCAACGGACTGGGAACAGTTAGTGAGATTGATGCCAACAAAATTATTCCGGATAAAAAACTAAGTATAAAAAAGGGCGCGCTTGTGCCACTTGGTGAGTACAAAGACAATTGGATATTTCGGCAGATAGAAGCTATTGGTGAAAAATACAATTTCAAATTAACTGACCCCGTTTCAGATATTTCAGATGATGCTATTAATGTTATTCTTTATGGAAGCAGCGAGGTCTTTAAAGTACGTGAAAGTGCTCACGGCAGCAGCGGAACAGGATATTCTCTTTCGTTTGAAGGAATTGTAAATTTTATTGCGCGACAAAATAATGATGAACAGAAATCAAAGTCATTGGAAAACTGGATTACAAGTTTTCTTGAAAAGAAACCGTGTCCAAAATGCTCAGGTAGCCGACTTAAGCAAGAGTCACTTTACTTCCGCGTAGCAGAAAAAAATATTTACGAACTGGCATGCATGGACATTCAAATGCTGAACGACTGGTTCGGTGCTGTAGATAAGAAACTTAGCAAAAAACAACTTGTTATAGCAAACGAAGTTTTAAAAGAAATAAGAACACGCATTGAGTTTTTACTTGGGGTTGGTTTAGATTATCTTACGCTTGATCGTAGCACAAGGAGTCTTTCAGGTGGTGAAGCTCAACGCATTCGGTTAGCAACGCAGATTGGCTCAGCATTAGTTGGTGTGCTTTACATTTT
>SXHM01000115.1 GCA_005773695.1 Bacteroidota bacterium | reverse complement strand
TATTTGATTTCGGTTGGTAAACAAAATTATTTCGTCTCTCAAGTCTGAAATTTCTCTTGAAGTATAAACGGTATCAAATGCTATTTCATTTATTCCATTCATAATTGAGATTTGTGGTTTGAAAATCAAATCTATACTAACAGTATCATTTGCTTTTAACCTTTCAAGTTGATTCAGTTCTTTCCCTTCTGCATAAAAACCGGCACACCCCCCTGTTAATAATAGCTGTGAATTAACAGTTGCTCTCGTGGTGGCATATCCTGTTCTGTCTGATTTAAATACTATGCTCGTAGTATCATCAGGGAAAGAAAGTTCAAGATTACAATAAGGTAGAATTTTGCCTTTATCATCGTAAGTAGTAACGCTGATAAAAATTTCGGTCTGAGCAATTAATGCTAAAGGAAAAAACAACTGCAATAGAAGAAACAATCTCATGCAATACAACTTATGATTGCGAAAAGAGGAATTACTTCTTCTCCTCTTTATCCTCATTTTCAAAATCCAGCCGCTCAATATTATTCATATTGCGCAGTATCCATGCCTGCCTGCCGCTGGTATAGCCCGTTGGTTTTGAGGCCGACCATTTGCGGGGATTGGGTAAGCAGGCAGCAATTGCAGCAGCTTCGGAACGTGAAAGTTTTGCAGCGCTTTTTTTAAAATGATGACGCGCTGCTGCTTCGGCACCATAAACACCATCGCCCATTTCCACTACATTCAGGTAAACTTCAAGTATGCGCTGCTTGCTCCAGATAATTTCAATAAGTCCTGTAAAATAAACTTCAAAGCCTTTGCGAACCCAGGTGCGCGAAGGCCACAGAAAAACATTTTTTGCTGTTTGCTGACTGATGGTACTGGCACCTTTCATCTTTTTGCGCTTGCTTTTTTTCTCGTTGTTCTTCAGCGCCTTTTCTATGGCGTTGAAATCAAAACCGTAATGATCAAGAAATAACTGGTCTTCGGCAGCTACAACTGATAAAGGCAAAGCCGGAGAAATTTCATCGTAAGAAAGCCAGTCATTTTTCAGCTTCATGTCTTTGCCTTCTTGCTTCTGTTGTACGCAGCGGATAATCATTAATGGAGTTACAGGCACCGGAACAAAGCGGTAAAGAATAGTTAGCCCTATGGAGATAATAAAAAACCAAAGAATGGTTTTCAGAATAAACTTAAGGACTTTAAGAAGGAAGAACATTACTTTTTCATAATGTTGCCAATCGCATTGTCGTAAATATTTTTCAGTTCAGTTACTAAACCAAAATTTTCTTCGTCAACAACGAGATTATTTTCTGCAGTTACTTCACCCAACAAAGTAAACTCTGTTCCTGATGCAGAAAGTAACTCAACCAATTTTTCCTGGTTCTCGGGTTTTACCGAAACCACTACTCTGCTCTGCGCTTCACCAAAGAGGAAAGCATCTTTGCGAAAATCACTGTCGGTATCCACTTTAAAACCTAAGTTGTTTGGCATTGCAGCTTCCAACAGCGTGATAAATAATCCTCCGTCTGAACAATCGTGTGCGCTTTCTAACACCTTGTTTACAATAAGTGATTTAATAACCTGTTGAAGTGCATACTCTGTATCAAGATTGAAATAGGGAGCAGGGGAATTTTTAACTCCTACAAAAGAATACAGGTATTCAGAAGAAGAAATATCGTTCTTGCTTTCGCCTATTAAATATATAAGGTCACCGGCATTTTTGAAGTTCAACGAGGTGCGGGTATTTTTATCCTCCAGCAATCCAAGCATACCAATTGTTGGCGTAGGGAAAACCGGTTCTGTTTTATTATTGATGGTGCTTTGGTTGTAGAAGCTAACATTTCCGCCTGTTACAGCAGTGTCAAACTTGCGGCAGGCAGCGCCCATTCCTTTTATAGCACCGGCAAACTGCCAGTAAACTTCAGGGCTGTAAGGATTACCAAAATTCAGACAATTAGTAATGGCAAGAGGCTCGCCACCGCTACAAACAATATTACGCGCAGCTTCTGAAACTGCGATTGCAGTTCCAATCTCAGGGTCAGCATTGATGTAACGTGAGTTGCAATCAACTGTTAAAGCAATTGATTCTTCGGTGTCTTTGATGTTTACAATAGCAGCATCAGAAGGAGCATTGGTGCTCATGTTAACAGTGCCCACCATTGAATCATATTGCTCATACACCCATTTTTTTGAAGCGATATTAGGATGTGCGGCAAGGTGTTTTGCCACTTCTTTTAAATCTTTTGGTTCTGCAACCTGATCAATGTTGAATTTTTTAGACTCTGCATAATAAGCAGGCTCTTTTGTTTCGCGCTGATAAACCGGAGCGCCTCCGCCCAATACTAAATCCCATGCAGGAACATCAGCAACCAGTTCGCCCTGCATATAATATTTCAAACGTTTTTCAGCAGTTACTTCACCAATCTGTATGCAGTTTAGATCCCATTTCTCAAATACAGCATTCACTTCTTCCTCTCGTCCTTTCTGCACAATAATCAACATACGCTCCTGTGATTCGCTCAGCAGGATTTCAAACGGCACCATGTGTTTCTGGCGCATCGGCACTTTATCTAACCAAATGATCATTCCATGTTCGCCCTTAGCCGACATCTCAGAAGTGGAGCAGGTAATTCCCGCAGCACCCATATCCTGCATGCCAACCACCGCGCCAGTTTTAATTACTTCCAATGTTGCTTCCAACAGCAATTTTTCCTGAAAAGGGTCACCCACCTGCACCGCAGGAATTTTCTCGTTAGAGGCTTCTGTAATATCTTCTGAAGCAAAAGTAGCTCCGTGAATTCCGTCTTTACCTGTTGAAGAGCCAACAATAAAAACAGGATTTCCCGCACCGTAAGAAATAGCAGAAATGGTTTCACCCACTTTCACAATCCCTGCCGACATAGCATTCACCAGCGGATTTTGGTTGTAGCAATCATCAAAAAAAACTTCACCACCAACGGTAGGAATTCCGAACGCATTTCCATAATCACCAATTCCTTTTACTACACCTTTCATCAGCCATTTGGTGCGTTCAGTAGTCGGGTTTCCAAAACGCAATGAATTCAATTGCGCAATCGGTCGTGCACCCATTGTAAAAATATCTCTGTTAATTCCACCAACACCCGTTGCAGCGCCTTGATAAGGCTCCAAAGCCGAAGGGTGATTATGTGATTCGATTTTAAAAGCACAAGCCAGTCCGTGACCAATATCAACCAGACCTGCATTTTCCTCCCCTGCTTCCACTAAAGTACGTTTCCCTTTTCGTGGTAGGGTTTTCAGCAATGTGATGGAGTTTTTATACGAGCAATGCTCGCTCCACATCACCGAAAAAATACTCAACTCGGTAAAGTTGGGTGTGCGACCTAAAATTGTTTTTATTTTCTCAAACTCTTTTGGAAGAAGACCGAGTTTTTTAGCGGTTTCTACGGTTGGTAAAGCAGTTTCGGTGGAAGTTTGGCTCATTGTACATTTATTATTAAGCGGCAAAAGTAATCATATATCTTTGCTTTTTATATGTCGGTTTTATTGGAAATTTTATTGGTCACTGCTTACGCCTCGTTGTTCATTTTCCTCATTGCGAAAATGAAATTCTTCGAGTGCGATGGAATAAGCCGCGGAGCTATACAAGGAGTGTTTATTCTTAAAATCCTCTTCGGCATTCTGCTCTACCTTGTTTATACCTTTTATTATACCGACCGCAGCACGGCAGACATCTACAAATATTTTGATGATAGTAAAATTATGTTTGATACACTGTTCATCAAGCCACAGGATTACTTTCAGATGCTTTTC
>SXHM01000114.1 GCA_005773695.1 Bacteroidota bacterium | reverse complement strand
CGCTGCGGATAAACTATTCACCATGCCCAGTCCACTAAACCGCACAGGTTTTATTATTGGCATAAGTGCCTGCACCAATAATTGGCGAGTCGCCAATGCGCCCGAATTTTTTGTTGGTCATGCCGCCAGTTGAGGTGGCTGCCGCCAGATTTCCGCTTACATCCAATGCAACGGCACCCACCGTTCCGAACTTACTGTCGGGGTTAGGATTGAACTCTACATCAAACGAAGGTTTTACATCACCTTTGTCTTCACTATGGTCGAGTTGAATTTTTTCTGAATCTTTTATTTTTTGCCATTGTTCCCAACGCAGACTATCAAAAAAATATTCCGGTTCAGCTAATTCTAAATGTTGCTCCGCAGCAAATTTCTCTGCTCCTTTTCCTGTCATCATTACGTGCGGTGATTTTTCCATCACTTTGCGGGCTGCCGAAATCGGGTTCTTGATATTTGTAACTCCTGCAACGGAACCTGCTTCGAGTGTTTTTCCGTTCATGATACTGGCGTCCATTTCATTTTTCCCTTCTGCAGTAAACACTGCACCTTTTCCTGCATTGAACAAAGGAGAATCTTCCATCACTTTCACAGCAACTTCCACAGCATCAAGACTGCTGCCACCTGATTTTAGAATGTTGTGGCCTGCAGTCAGCGCGTCTTTCATTTTTTGTTTGTATGCATTTTCCAGTTCGGGAGTCATGCTTTCCTTTAGTATAGTTCCTGCGCCACCATGAACGGCAAGAGCAAATTTCTGTGACTGTGCAATTGAATTTCTCATTGAAAATAAAATTATTGAAGCGAGAAAAATCGTTCTCATTTCACAAATGTATAATTGTTTTACATCAACACACAAACATGTTAATACAAGAGCACTTTGATTATTTTCGCTGCGTGAATAAAATCCGTTTTGCATTTCGTTACCTGCAATTCCTGCTGAAAGCCCGAACACGGCACGGCACGCATTCACCATTTGTTTACAACTTGCTGGATGAAGTCATTTACGACACCGCTCATTTTTATGTCTTTGATGAAATTGATTCAATGCGCAATAAACTTTTGCGTGATGAACGAACAATCAACATTAAAGATTATGGAGCAGGGTCAACAATAAATTCATCACCAATACGCAAGCTAAAAGACATTGCAAAAAACTCTGCAAAGACCGACAAATACGGACAACTGATGTTTCGTTTAATTCAAAAGTTTAAACCCGAAATTCTTTTGGAGTTAGGAACTTCACTTGGTATCAGCACTCTTTATCAGGCTTCTGCTGCTCCTAAAAGTAAACTGATTACTATGGAAGGTTGCCCCGAAACTGCGTCAATTGCGAAAGAAAATTTTGAAAAACTTAAATTGAATAACATAGAAATTGTAATCGGGAATTTTGATGAAACACTATCTTCAATACTTAATATTATTACAAAATTGGATTACGCTTTCTTTGATGGCAATCACCGCAAAGCACCGACATTAGACTATTTCAGACAATGCCTCGCCAAAGTCAACAATGATTCTGTTTTCATATTTGACGACATTCATTGGTCAGATGAAATGGAAGAAGCCTGGGAAGAAATTAAAGCGAATCCTTCGGTTACGGTAACAATTGATTTATTTTTTGTTGGCTTGGTTTTCTTCCGAAAAGAACAGAAGAAACAGGATTTTATTATCCGTTATTAGCCTGTTCTATTTTCTCCAGCGCCTTTTCGGCTGCTGATTGCTCAGCGCGTTTTTTAGAGAAATCCTGTCCGGTGCCAAGCACCTCATCATTTACAACAGCATTAATGACGAATAATTTGCGTGCGCCCATATCGGTTTCTGCCACCACTTCAAAGCGTAATGATTTGCGTTCCTTTTGAATCCACTCAATCAAACGGCTCTTAAAATTCATTTCCTGTTCCTGCAATTCGTCTACATCAATGTGATTATTGATAAGCTGAACAAGAACGAAGTTTTTGGTTTTAACAAAACCTTTGTCTAAATATATGGCACCAATCATTGCTTCCAGTGCATCACCCATAATTGAATTACTGCGCATATTTCCGCGATTATCACTTTTGATGAATTTATCCAAACCCATTTTCTGCGCAAGGTGATTCAGGTTTTTGCGGCTTACAATTTTTGAACGCAATTCGGTCAAAAAACCTTCGTCTTCAAACGGATATTTTTTAAAAAGATAATCAGCAACTATGGCATCTAATATGGCATCGCCCAAAAATTCAAGACGTTCGTTGCTTGCTTTAATACCTGCTTTCACCTCGGGCGCAACCGATTTGTGAAAAAAAGCAAGTTTATAAAGACTAAGATTTTCGGGATAAAAGCCAAGCAGATTTTTCAATGATGCGACAAATTTTTTGTCATCACCTGAAAGTAAATTCCGTTTTAAATAATTAATCGGCAATCAGGGATTATGCTTTTTAAAAATTACAGAAGCGTTGTGTCCGCCAAAACCAAATGTATTGCTCAGAGCCGCATTTACAGTTCGTTTCTGTGCCATATTGAAAGTGAAGTTCAGTCGCGGGTCAAACTGCGGATCATCAGTAAAGTGATTGATTGTTGGCGGAACAATATCGTTTTTAACGGCAAGAATAGAAGCAATCGATTCAATCGCACCGGCAGCACCTAATAAATGTCCTGTCATTGATTTGGTAGAACTGATATTCAGCTTGTAAGCATTCTCACCAAACACGGCAAGAATAGCTTTTGATTCAGCAATATCGCCCAACGGAGTTGACGTTCCGTGAACATTAATGTAGTCAATAGCAGAAAAATCCATTTCGGCATCTTCCAACGCAGAGCGCATTACGTTCAATGCTCCTAACCCTTCAGGATGCGGTGCTGTAATGTGATTAGCATCAGCAGACATGCCACCGCCAACTACTTCAGCATAAATTTTTGCGCCACGCGCAATGGCATGTTCGCGTTCTTCCAAAATTAAAGCACCAGCACCTTCGCCCAACACAAAACCATCGCGGTCAAGATCAAAAGGGCGTGAAGCAGTTTCCGGATTGTCGTTTCGTGTAGAAAGTGCGTGCATAGCATTAAATCCGCCAATTCCTGCTTCATTTACAGCTGCTTCAGAACCTCCGGTTACGAAGATGTTTGCTTTGCCTAAACGAATATAATTGAAGGCATCAATAATAGCGTTGGTAGAAGAAGCGCATGCCGAAACGGTCGTAAAATTTGGTCCGCGCAAGCCGTATTTAATAGAAATATGTCCGGCAGCAATGTCGGCAATCATTTTAGGAATAAAGAAGGGATTGAAACGCGGAGTTCCATCACCTTTTACAAATTCAGCGCACTCATTATAAAATGTTTCCAATCCTCCAATTCCCGAACCCCAGATAACACCGGCTTTGTCAACATTAATTTTGGCAAGGTCAATTCCTGAATCTTTTATGGCTTCGTCAGCCACCACCAATGCATATTTAGCATAAGGATCCATCTTACGGGCTTCTTTGCGGTCAAAAAAATCTTCTTCCTTGAAATTTTTTACCTCGCATGCAAAACGGGTTTTGAATTTAGATGCATCAAAACGGTTGATGGGTGCTGCTCCGCTCGTGCCTTTTAACAGGTTTTCCCAAAACTGAATCGCAGTATTTCCGATGGGCGTTAATGCTCCTAATCCTGTTACTACAACTCTTTTCAGCGTCATGCGCTATGGAATTTGCCGGGTGAAATTGATTTCTGTAAAAACTTAAAATCACCTCACAGTATCTGCGAAGTGATTTTATGCAAGTGTTTTCTGCTTACTTCGCGTTAGCCTCAATATACTCAATTGCCTGACCAACTGAACTGATGTTTTCAGCCTGATCGTCAGGAATGGCGATGTTAAATTCTTTTTCAAATTCCATGATTAACTCAACGGTATCTAAAGAATCGGCACCTAAATCGTTGGTGAAACTCGCCTCGTTAGTTACTTCGTTTTCGTCAACGCCAAGTTTGTCAACGATAATGGCTTTTACTCTTGATGCAATGTCTGACATGGTTAAATTATTTGATGTTTTTTGTGTTTGTCGCTGCAAACTTAGTAAAATTAAATATCTGACGAATAAATATTGATTTTCAGCTAATGTTAAAGAATTTTAATGCTTACTCCTGAAAATAAACCCGCTTAACCCTGCGAGAGACATTGGTCAATACCTCGTAAGGAATAGTCTCCATTATTTTTGCAAAATCAGCAATAGAATATTTTTCACCGAAAACTATCACTTCGTCACCTTCTTTGGCTTGAATATCTGTTACATCAATCATACACATATCCATGCAAACGTTTCCGATTATGGGCGCGAATTTTTCATTAACTAAAACTTTTCCACGCCTGTTTCCATGCTTGCGGCTTAGTCCATCTGCATACCCGATTGGGATAGTTGCAATTTGTAATGCACGTTGTGTCATTTCAGTTCTTCCATAGCCAATGCTTTCTCCGGCAGGTATATTATTTATTTGTGAAATGCTGGTTCGTAAGGTGCTTACATTCTGGAGTTTTTTCTGCTCGGCATCGTTTGCACCAATACCATATAAGCCAATTCCGAGGCGCACCATTTCAAACTGGGCTTCCGGGAAACGAGCGGCACCTGCTGAATTTAAAATATGGCGCATTATATCATAACTGAAATAAGCGAGAATTTTGTCACTCATTTTGGTGAATTGTGCAACTTGTGAACGGGTAAAATCATCGTGTTTAGGATCTTCGCTTCCCGCAAGGTGCGAGAAAACCGATTCCACTTTCAACAGCGAATTGTTTTTCACACGCACTAATAATTCGTTCAAATCATTTTCATGAAAACCGAGGCGGTGCATGCCTGTATCAAGTTTAATATGAATAGGAATCGGTTGTTTGATTTCTGTTCGATTGCGTTTAACAGCTTCTTCAAACATTCCTAAAACACGGAAATTATAAATCTCCGGCTCCAGATGATTTTTTATCATCGCATCGTAACTCTGTTCTTCGGGATTCATTACCATAATTGGCAAAGTAATTCCGGCTTTGCGCAATTCAATTCCTTCGTCAGCATAAGCAACAGCAAGGTAATCCACCCGATGAAACTGTAATACATTGGCAATTTCATAACTGCCGCTGCCATATGAAAACGCTTTCACCATCGCCATAATTTTGGTTTCAGGTTTCAGGATTGAACGAAAATAATTGAGGTTATGCGCAACTGCATTCAGGTTTATTTCCAGGACTGTTTCGTGTGTTTTTTGTTGCAACACATTATTGATTTCTTCGAATCCAAAGACACGCGCACCTTTCAACAAAATGGTTTCGTTGCCAACCATAGAGTTGCTGAACTCTTTTAAAAACACTTTAGTGCCGGAATAAAATTCTTTTTCAACATTGAATAATTCTTTTTGGCGTGAAATAGCTTCGCCAATGCCAATCAAACGATTTACATGTTTACGTTCCAACATTTCAGCAACCTCTTTGTAAAGTGCTTCTTCGTTTTTCCCGCTTTGGAGTATGTCGGAAAGAATTACTGTTTTTTTCGGATGTTGTTTTTGCTGTTCAAGAAAATCCAATGCTATTGCCAATGAACCTAAATCTGAATTATAGCTGTCGTTAATTACCGAACAGTTGTTTATTCCTTCTTTCAGTTCCAGTCGCATGGCAACAGGACTTAGCAATAACATGCGCTCTGCAATTTGTTTATTCTCATGTCCAGAATAGAGCATGAAGAGCCAACAATGAATTGCATTTTCCACAGAGGCATCATCTGTAAAAGGAATTTTTATTCGAAGAAAGTCGTTATTGTAAACACCTTGAATTTCGGTATCGGTTGATGATTTAGTGATTTTTCCAATCAATAAAGTTGCAGCCGTTTTCTTTGACCAGTTTAATAATTGTGCGTCTTTCAGTTCTTCATCTGCTTTTACTGTTTCATGTATTTCTGGATAATCTTTGCAGTAAATCAGTGCCTGAACATCTTTGAAAAGTTTTAGTTTTTCTTTTGTCTTTTCTATCAATGAAGAAAAATTTTCGCTGTGAGCCTGCCCGATGTTGGTAAAAATTCCGGTTGTGGGTTTAATTATTTTTTCCAACTTCTCCATTTCACCTCTGCGAGAAAGTCCTGCTTCAAACAAAGCCATCTCGTGCTCGCTGTTCATCTGCCAAACCGAAAGTGGAACGCCAACCTGTGAGTTAAAACTTTTAGGACTACGTACAATATTTTTTTCTTCGCGTAGCAACTGATACAACCATTCTTTAACAATTGTTTTTCCGTTGCTGCCTGTTATTCCAATCACAGGAATTGAAAATCGTTTGCGGTGATGCACACATAATGTTTGCAAAGCACTTAACGAATCGCTTACAAGAATAAAATTTGCTTCCGGCAATTCATATAAACTCTGCGGCAAAGTTGTAACTACAAAATTCCTTAGTCCATGTGAAAATAAATCGGGTATAAAACGGTGTGCATCATGCCGTTCACCTTTGATGGCGAAAAATAAACTGCTTTCTGAACCTGCAAGTTTGCGACTGTCAATGAGCAACTGCCGAACAGCATTTTCAGGATGATTCCCGTGAAGTTTTCCCTGAACAATTTCAGAAATTTCGGATAAGGTGTAATTGATTGAACTCACAAATTATAATTTTGATTTCAAACTTTGTGCTTTGTAAAAACAATCTCTGCACAATGGTTCGTAATTATTGGTTTCCCCCAAAACTACTAACGAATTTTCTTCGGTTATGCGATACGAATGATTGGCAAGATTTCCGCACCGCATACAAATTGCATGAACCTTTGTGATGTATTCTGCTGATGCCATGAGCGCAGGCATAGGACCAAACGGGTTACCCAGAAAATCCATATCCAGTCCTGCAATAATTACACGCACACCTGAGTTTGCAAGCTGGTTACACACGTTCGGCAATTCCGAATCAAAAAACTGAGCTTCATCAATTCCTACTACATCAACTTCACTTGTCATTAATAAAATATTGGAAGAAGATGGAACTGGAGTTGATTGAATTTCATTTGAATCGTGTGACACAACTTTTACTTCATCATATCGAATGTCGACCGCAGGTTTAAAAATCTCAACTTTTTGTTTTGCAAATTTTGAACGTTTCAGCCGTCTGATTAATTCTTCGGTTTTGCCCGAAAACATGGAGCCGCAGATAACTTCAATCCAGCCTTTTTTTACGGAATGATTAAGCGGGTTTTCAAGAAACATAAAAGAGAAAATAATAAAGCGGCAGGAGAAAACGTTATTTTTGAACCAACACAAAACTAAATAAAAGCACAATAGGAAATGGAAAACAATGCTGTATTGAACAATATTTTAAATGAATTAGATCATATCGACAAAAAAGTAAATGCATTACAATCTCAGGGAATTAAGATTTCGGGCAAGGCACTTGCATTGGTTGAGGCACAACTGAAAAATGTTTCTTCTACATTGGAAATTTTAGAGGACGCAGAGGTAAAAATTGAAACTGTTG